>CADCPZ010000021.1 GCA_902803475.1 uncultured Prevotellaceae bacterium | reverse complement strand
GGTTTGGTATCGAACGGACGAGTGTGTACCGGAAGAAGAACCGAGCGCTGGAAAATTTGACCACGTTGCTGTACGGAAAAGGGTAATGGGTCTGGGGAAGCATAAAACCTTCCCCGCCTTTATTTTCCGTGCGTTGAGGTCGATTCTAGGTATGGATGTTGCGGTAAAAAATCATGGACATTGAGTTGTTCTTTTGATATAATACATTAAATGTTTCGTTCAATATGGCAAGGGAGGTGGTTAAGTGATTCAGAAGACAAAATGGTCTAGAATCTTGGGCTGTGTCCTCGCTATTTCAATCCTGCTATCTCTTGCGTCAGCAGCATCTGCCGATGAGATTCGATTTCTGAACATTGAGTGGCTGTCTAATGTCAGAGATGTTAAGGCAATGGTGAAGGACAAGCTGACAAAAGATCTACCAACAGGTGAATTTGAACTCTCCGCTTGGACTGCCAGAGCGTACAAGGGCGACGGCAATGAGGTCAAAGACGTCCCCATGTACAAATTGGAGTACTGTGGCCGCTACTATTATCAGGTTGCAGGCCTTAATGTCAAGAGCATCGATCTGGAGTTTGTTCCTAAAGGAGCAGACGGAACGTATAGTGACAAAGATACAGATGGATATCAATTGACGTTGGCTCGCTATTGCTTTGATAAAGATAATATCAATGATCATAAGGATGTGTATGCCGCCCTAGAAAAGAAGCTGAGAGCTTTATATGGTGAGCCTGTTGCATCTCTCGACGGCAGCGATTATAGCGCATACTTCAGCCAGACTACAAAAGGGTTTGCATGGGAAGGTGATAACAACACCATCGTGAAGTTACACTATTCCAGTGCATATACAAGTATTACGGGTACTATTGAAGGCGTGTACATTACTTATGCTTACGGCGATAAAGCGTTCTTTGAAGACAAGGCAGCGCTGACACTTGTGTCTGAAGGCGAAGGTAATGTGGATGTCGGGCAAACAGACGGACTGTAATTAAGGAGGAGCATGAAAGTGAAAAAGACAGTGTGTTTGATTCTCTCAGTTATCCTTTGCCTCTTGACCAGTGCTGTGTGTGCAGAGCAAACACAGGAACCGGCTCCGATTCTATTCAGAAATGTTCCATGGGGCTCGAATATGCCAGACACCTACGCCATACTTGAAGGTTTTACTTTTTCCAGCCCTAACCAGGACTATGCCGGGGATGTTGATGATAACGTCCTTGAAGATGGTGAAATCAGGTTTAAGGATTATGTAAGCGCCAAGGTGTATGCGAGATCTCTCAAAGATGTGAAAGTGGCAGGATATGAGCTTTCAGGCTTAAATCTTCATTTTGCGTATACAACGGACGAATCAGGTTTGCTTCCGAAGGATGAAGAACATACTGCACTTGTTTTCGCTTCTTATACGATAAATCCCAAAGATCTCGAGTTTGTTATGAACGATCTTGTTGGTAAACTGACTAAAACCTATGGTGAACCTTCTGGTCACCGGACAACAGGTCGTTCGATTACTTACGACATCTATTATTGGCTCGGCGGAGAAGGCACGATTGTGTCTCTGGTCGGTGAAAGCTACTCTTCTGGATCAACAAATGTGTATATTCGCTATAGCTTCTATGGCGCTGATGATCTTTATCAGAAAGCGATCGATGCACTTGTGTATGAAGAAATGCTTAAGACTGACACAGAAGATACCTCAGGGTTATAATACCGAATCTATGGGCACTGCAACACTGCAGTGCCTTATTTTTGTCCAAATAGCGGGACGATCTTTATGAAAACCTAATGTATAATGGTAGCATGGATAATTTGGAAGGCTCCGTAGGCACAGCACCTACGGGGTTTTCTTTTGCCTTGAGGAGGAAATGTGTATGTTGTTTTCCAGTGAACAGGTCAGTGCAGGCCATCCCGACAAGCTCTGCGATCAGATTTCGGATGCGATTCTGTCTGACTGCCTGAGCCACGATCACCAAAGCCGTGTGGCTGTCGAGACGCTGATCAAGGACAACCACGTAACGGTT
>CADCPZ010000020.1 GCA_902803475.1 uncultured Prevotellaceae bacterium | reverse complement strand
TTTCTTGCGGCGCAAGGATATCTATAGTGTACCTGCTGCCCAGCGCAAGCTTACCACAATGATAGTCCGCAAGATTCTCGCATCATCAACCTTCGCCCTTGTCTATACTTTGGAGCATATCAAGGAGCGCCTGGAGCGTATGCTGAAGAACGAAAAGCAGGAACGCTTTGACATTGATGACCTAGTGGACGAGGACGAGTGGAGCTTAGACGACTACGAAGAGTTACCAGAGGAAGAGGCGGAACTTTTCGATGCAGACGAGATAGACATTCCACGGCTGAAAGCAGAAATCGCAACCATTGCAGGTTTTATTGAAAAAGCCAAAGGCATCAAGAAAGAATCAAAGGCCAAGGCACTTAGCAAGGCTCTGAAGGAAGCATTCCAAAAGTTGGAAGAAGAGGGTGCAGAACGTAAGGCACTTATCTTCACAGAATCCACCAAGACACAGGCTTTCCTCAAAGACTATCTGGAATCAACGGGTTATGATGGGCGCATCGTGCTGTTTAATGGTAAGGCCAGTGAGCCTCAGACCAATGAAATATATAAGCAGTGGTGCTTGGAGCACCCAGACAAAGTGAGTGGTATCAAGGCTGCTGACCGCAGGGCCGCTGCCGTGGACTACTTTCAGCATCAGGCAGACATCATGATTGCTACTGAGGCAGCGGCAGAGGGTTTGAACCTCCAGTTCTGTTCCTTAGTCATCAATTATGACCTGCCGTGGAACCCGCAGCGCATAGAACAGCGCATTGGTAGGTGTCATAGGTATGGGCAGAAATTTGATGTGGTAGTCGTCAACTTCTTGAACACACGCAACTATGCTGATGTGCGTGTATTCAATCTGCTTTCTACCAAGTTCAAACTCTTCGACGATGTGTTTGGTGCCAGCGACGAAGTGTTAGGCCAGGCAGATACGCTTGATATAGAATCGCGCATCTGGGAGATATACCAACAGTGTCGTAGCGAAGAGGAAATCAACCAGGCTTTTGAGCAACTGCAAAACGAGATGCAGCAGCAGATAGACGAGCGTATGACGGAAGTACGTTCACAGGTACTGGAGAACTTCGACATCAATGTGCAGGAGCATCTGCGCATGACTCGCGATGATACGGGCGTCTTCCTCAATCGCTATGAGCACATCTTCTGGGAACTCACCAAATACATGCTGAGCAAAGAAGCCGTCTTCAATGACGAGCAGCACACCTTTGTGCTGCGTACACCTGTTGCTGGTCAGCGAACAGGCAAGTACGCCATGCTGAAGAATACAGACGACGCAACACCATACCGTCTGAGTAGTCCTTTGGCTCAGCATGTCATCAATAGTGCCTTGTCGTTGTCGCTCGACGAGCATACAGAGATAATCTTCGACCAACAGGCTTTGCCCATGAATGCCAACCTGCCTGACTATCTGAATGGCAGTGAGGGCTATCTGGTCTTAGCCTCTCTGGGCGTGTCTGCCCTGAGTGACGAGCAATATCTGCTGTTCAATGCCTATCAAAACGATGGTACAGCGCTGTCTCAGGAAGATTGTGAAAAGCTTTTCTTGAATGGTGGAAGCGAACAGCCATCCGATATTATAACAGAAGATATTCGTTTGCACTTACAACAAGATGTCGCCCAGCATTCTACTGCCAAGCTGAAAGAGATTGATGCCCGCAATCTAAAGTTCTTCCAGCAAGAGGAAACGCGTATCTACCAATGGGAGCATGATGTGATAGATGGCATTGAAGAAGAAATAACTACCCTGAAGAAGAATATCTTGGTGGCAGAACGTGATGCCCGTAATGCCCAGTCGGTAGCTGAGAAACTGACGCTGGAAAAGAAGGTAGAAGAAATGAAACGTAAGCGGCGTCGCCTGCGTAATGAACTGGAAGACCGTGAAGAGGAGGTGAGCCAGCAACGCAAACGAATGATAACAGAATTGGAGCAACGCATGGTGAAAGCCACAGAAACGAAGAATCTGTTTGTCATCCGATTTAAAGTGAAATAATAAAAGACACAAGATATGGCCATTAATTATTACGACAAGTTTGTCGCCAAACTACAAGAAATCTTCATGATGGATCATGCCGAGCTGGACTTTGGCATCTATCGCATCATGAATCAGAAGCGTGATGAGATTAATCGCTTCCTGCAAGTTGATTTGCTGCCACAAGTGAAAACAGCCCTGCAAGGCAGTGGAGGCAATACGCAGCAAGCCAAGCAGCGTATGGCAGAGATAGAGCAGATGTTCGCAGGTATGGATATTGAGACACTGCCCGATTCTAATCCTAACGTCGCTGAATACAAGAAGCTGAAAGCACAGTTGGCGCAAGGTGGCAGTGCTGGCGATATGGAAGGAGAGGTGTTCTCTCACCTGGTGACCTTCTTCAGCCGCTATTACGATGGTGGTGACTTCCTGTCAAAACGCCGCTATAAGGACAACACCTACGCCATACCTTATAATGGCGAAGAGGTGAAACTGCATTGGGCCAACAGCGACCAGTATTACATCAAGACCTCAGAGTATTTCCGCAACTACACCTTCGTGCTGCCCACATCGCGGCGCAAAATACACTTCGTGCTGAAGGATGCCTCAACGGAGCAGAACAACAATCGTGCAGCCAACAATATGGAACGACGCTTTGCGCTCTATCAGCCAGAGGATGAAAGCGAAAAGTCCATAGAGGTAACTACGGATGGTGAGTTAAACATCTACTTCACTTATGAACTGATGCCTAAGGCTACGAAACAAGACGCACTGAAAGCAGAGGCGTTTGAGGCTGTCAAGCCGCTGATACCAGAGGGCTTTGAGGAACTGCTGACTGTCAAGGCTCCTACCAACAAAGAGCCAAACCGCACGCTGTTGGAGAAACATCTGACTGACTATACTGCCAAGAACTCCTTCGACTACTTCATCCACAAAGACTTGGGTGGTTTCCTCAGTCGCGAATTGGACTTCTATATCAAGAACGAGGTGCTACATATCGATGACCTTGACCCTCAGCATATCTCCTCGCAGCTCAGCATCGTCAAGGCTATCAAGCAGGTAGGACAGAAGATTATCAAGATGCTGGCACAGTTGGAGAATTTCCAAAAGAAGCTCTGGCTGAAGAAGAAGTTCGTGGTGCAGTGCGACTATTGCATCACGCTCGACCGTGTGCCAGAGAAACTATATCCTCAGATTATTGCCAACGATGCCCAGCGCAAGGAATGGGTACGCCTTTTTGCCATCGATGAGATTAAGGGGGATTTAACGACAGAAGCCTATAGTGAGCCCTTGACCATCGAGTTCCTGAAGCAAAATCCTTTCCTTGTCCTCGATACCGCTTTCTTCGATGCTAAGTTTAAGCACCAGCTGATTGCCAGCATGGAGAATGTGGATGAGCAGACAAATGGATTGCTTATCAATAGTGAGAATTTCCAGGCGTTGGAGTTGTTGCAGGAGAAGTATAAGAAGGCTGTAGGTGGTATCTATATAGACCCCCCTTATAATACAAATGCCTCAGAAATTATCTATCGCAATGGATATAAAAACAGTTCTTGGATTTCAATGATATATGACAGATTGCTATTAGGAAAAGATCTTCTTTCTGACAATTGTATGTCATGTACGACCATAGATGATTTTCAAGTACATGAATTGTTTTTTATTCTCAACTCAATTTATGGTAAAGAGAATTTCTTGGGGACTGTTATAATAAAGAATAATCCTCAAGGGCGTTCTAGCGTAACAGGTTTCCAAATTTCACATGAATATGGTCTTTTCTTTGGTGTTCAAAATGCAAAAGTTAACTGTTTGGAAAGAAATGAGAACCAGCTGTCAAGATATGGAGAAGTTGATGAAAAAGGCAATTTTGAATGGAGAAATCTGAGAGCCCAGTATAGTCAAGAATCTCCCAAAATGGTATATCCAATATTCGTGAAAACAGATTTGTCAAATTTTAGAATACCCCAGTTAGAATGGGATGAACAGTTAGGTGAATATAAAATTTTAGAGGAGCCCAATTGTGACGAGGTCGTATCTCTTCCTGTTGATGAAACAGGAAGAATAAGAACATGGAAGTATGCAATGGCAACTTTATTGCAGATGAAGGAAGATAATGATTTGGGCGTCAGAAGAGACAGAAGCGGCAAACCGTCTGTTTACTATAAAGGTCGAATGAAGAATGAGGGTATGCAGCCCTTTACAATGTGGGACAAACCAGAGTATTCTGCATCAACATTTGGAGCGAATATACTCGCTGAGATTCTTGGTAAAAATAAGTTTAGCTACCCAAAGTCTATTCATGCAGTTGAGGACTCTTTGAAGATTGAAAATGCAGATACCAATGCTGTGTTTTTAGATTTCTTTGCTGGTAGTGGGACAACGGGAAATGCCGTTATCAATTTAAATCGAACTGACAAAGGGTGTAGAAAGTATATTTTGTGCGAGATGGGCAATTATTTTGATAATGCTACAAGAGAAAGAATTATTAAGATTGTATATTGTAATGAATGGGAAAGCCAAAAGCCCCAAAACAGAACCACAGGCATCAGCCAATGCTTCAAATACATCCGCTTAGAGCAATACGAGGACACGCTGAACAATCTGGAAGTCAAGAAGCAAGAGCTGGACTTCCAGCCTGACGAGTTCAGGGAGAGCTACATGCTCAGCTATATGCTCAACACAGAGACTCGCGACTCGCTGCTGAACCTGAAATGGTTTGAAAACCCCTTTGAGATGACGCTGAAGACCACTCGCGACAACGAACTGGTTACAACGAAGGTGGATATGGTGGAGACCTTCAACTATCTGATAGGCCTGAACGTGGAGACAGAAGACTGGTATCAGGATGACAATATCTGCGTGGTGCAGGGTCGGACGCATCGTGACGGACTGAAGACACTGGTCATCTGGCGCAACTGCAAGGTGGTGGACAACAACCAGCTGTGTATGTTCTTCGACAAGATGGACTTTCGCACCCGCGACACAGAGTTTGATGTCATCTACGTGAATGGTGACAATACGCTGCCCAACCTGCGCCGTGATGAAGAACACTGGAAGGTGGTGATAACAGAAGAAGAGTTCCAGAAACGTATGTTCGAGGAATAAAATACAGAAGAATAAAATGCCAGACCTATTCCTCAATATCCATCATATCGAAGAACATGAGGCGAGTATGCTCGTCCTCCTCTTTCTTCGTGAGATGTACAAAGCCGTTCTTTTCGTAGAAGGGAATGGCAGAGAGGTATGCGTCAACAGTGATATAGCGGAAGGCAGACAGACTTTGAACAGCCTTAAGCCTCTCTTTCAATTGGCTCATCAACCATCTGCCAACACTCTTCCCACGATAGTCTACGGAAACAGCAAAACGTCCTATCTTAATGCAAGGGTAGCTGCGAAACTGTTTGCTGACAGGAAATTTGGTTTTAATCTTTTTCCAACGGCTGCCTGTAATCTCGTTGCGACTAATGCGATCGTTCAACAGACTGAAATAAGCAACAATACGTCCTTCGTCTTCCAATATGAACGTATTGGCTATTCTAAGTTCTACAGCCTTTTTTGCATCATTAAGCAAAAAAGCATTCAGATCATCGTCACCGCAGTCAAAAGCGGTCAGTTCATAGCCTCGTGTGAGGGGAATAAGTTCCATTGCTTACCAGCACCATTTAATATTCAAATGCTTCTTAGCCTCTGCCACTTCTTCCTCGAACTTCCTGCGAGCCTCTGCTTTCTCCTCAGGAGTCCTGTTCTCCACCATCAATCTTCTCCATTCGAAGTTGAAGGCATCCTCGCCTTTCAAGACTGGGGTTTCTCTAATCGGTCTTGCCATAATCGTAATCACTTTAAGAATTCTCGCTGCAAAGATAACATATTTTTTAATAACTTCCAAGAAAAAGATAACAATTCGTATTTAATCTGCATAAAACAACAATATATATGGCCAAGAAACAAAGCAAACAGCCGGCACGCCTGCAAGAGGCACTTGTGCTGCACAAATATATACTGAACCTCTTCGGATGCAAGGACTTGGAGGCATTGAGCCGCGACCTGAAAGACCCTGCGTTGGAGGGTGTGGACGATGAAGGTGTGTCGCACTTCTACTATGCACTGAAGCAGCATCAGTATGATATACACATACCCCAGGAGAAACTCTTTGAGTATGACCAAAACATCGTGCGGCATACCAAGGAAATCAACGAGAAAAGACAAGAGAAGATTCAGTGGAAGTATTACCAGTATCTGGCCCTGCTTTTCACAGAAGTTTATCTGGACCGCTATTTTGCAGGAAAAGAACAACTGCGTTCAGCTATCAACGGTTTCCTGAACGATGATTTTAATTTCCGTACAGAGACTTGGCACGGAATGGATGACTTCACAGAGGATGATATGAACAAACTGGCCTACTGGTGTGCTACGGGCAGTGGCAAGACGCTGATGATGCATGTGAACATCAAGCAGTATCTGCACTATGCCGAGAAATATCACGCCAAGCCCTTGAACCGCATCTTGATACTGACGCCCAACGAAGGGCTGTCGAGCCAACATCTACAGGAACTGTATCTGTCGAACTTCAGCGCAGAACTGTTCTCCAAGCAAGGACGTGGTGGCGCCTTTGCTGGTAAGACTATTGAAGTGATAGATATCAACAAACTGGCTGATACGGATGGCGACAAGACAGTAGCAGTAGAGAGCTTTGAGGGCAATAACCTGGTGCTGGTGGATGAAGGGCATAAGGGCAGTGGTGGCGAAGTGTGGAAAGGCTATCGCAACACGCTGACACAGGAAGGTTTTTCCTTTGAGTATTCTGCGACTTTCGGACAGGCTATTGCTGCACAGACGGGTGCCAGCAGAGAGGCGTTGCTGAAGGAATACGGCAAGGCTACACTGTTTGACTATAGTTATCGCTATTTCTATAATGATGGCTATGGAAAAGACTACAGAATAATGAATATGGCTTCATGGGACGATGAAGAGCTGCTGAATATGTACCTGACAGCCTATCTGCTTTGTCTCTATGAACAGACGCTGGTATATGAAAGTTCTCCAAAGGTCAAGAATACTTTCCTGATAGCCCGTCCACTTGGAATCTTCGTGGGAGGTTCCGTGAATGCCGTGAAGACTGTAAGAGGAAAGAGCGTCAGCGACGTGGTGCAGATACTGTTGTTCCTACAGGCTTTTGTAGACAGGCCGCAAGAGTTCGTCGGCTATATCAAGCGACTGCTGAATCCTGCTGATGGCATTAAGAATCCTCGTGGCTATTCGCTCTTTGCCAATAGTTTTATGCTGACGAAGCAAGGCTTGAAGACAGGGGATTTCAAATCCCCTGAAGCGGATGCTTTTGCCTGGCAAGTATATAATAAGGTCATGGAAACGCTGTTCCACTCTGGTGCAACCAATGCCCATCTGCATTTAGACAAGCAAAAAGGAGGCGATAAGGAGATAGGACTGCGCATTGGCAATGCCGACTACTTTGGCGTCATCAACGTGGGCGACAGCGACTCGTTGGTAAAACTCTGTGAGGAAAACGGACTGGATTGTGAGTCACGTGAGTTTGGGACGTCATCACTCTTTATCAAGATTAACAGCGAAGACTCAACCATCAACATCCTGATAGGTTCCAAGAAATTCAGCGAGGGTTGGAGCAGTTGGCGTGTATCGGCTATGGGACTGATGAACGTAGGGCGTAGCGAAGGCTCAGAGATCATCCAGTTGTTTGGCCGTGGTGTGCGATTGAAAGGTTTCAAGTATTCGCTGAAGCGTAGTAGTGCGCTCGATAGCAGCTATAATCCTAGTCCGATACCTAAAGGACTGCGTGAGATAGAAACGCTGAATATCTTTGGCGTGAGGGCTGACTATATGGACACCTTCCGCAAGTATCTGGAGGATGAGGGACTGCCGCATAACGAAGAGACTTATACCTCCATCAATATCCCAACAGTAAACCTGTTAGGCGAGAAACGCTTGAAGATAGTACGTCTGAAGAAGGGGTATGACTTTAAAAAGGCTGTGGTGGTAAAGCCTGAGACGATGACGAAAGGCATGAACGTGAAGGTGGATTGGACACCAAAGGTGGATGCGATCTGGAGTGAAAGGGCTGGCGTAGATACGGCAGCAGAGATGTCACAGGGAAAGTTGAGGCCTGCGCATCTGAACCTGCTTGACTGGAATCGCATCTTCTTTGCCATTGAGCAGATGAAGAATGAACGCAGCTGGTATAACATGGAGCTGAGCGCTGAAATGCTGCATTGCTTGATGCTTAATACAGACTGGTATGAACTGACCATACAGGAAGCCGATTTGGAGTTTCATGACTTTGGGCGTGATGTGGCTCGGTGGGAGGAAATTACCATTGCCTTGTTGCGAGGTTTTATTGAAAGAGCCTACAAACGGAGTAAGGGTAAGTGGGAATCGAAATATATGGAAACGGTGTACATTGACCCCAACGATCCTAATTTCTTCGATGAATATGTTGTGGAAGTACGTAATGACCAAGAGGAGTGGATAGATAAGTTGAAGGAACTGCGTGAGCAGATTATTTCTGGGAATTTGGAACGTGATTATCAGATTAATGGCCAATGGTTGCAAGCACTACGCTTCGACCAGCATCTGTTCTATCCGATACTTTGCCTGACAGAGAAAGATGCCAATGGTAAGAAAGTGATGGTTGATAAAGACACCAACGAGCCATTGGTGAAGATTTCGCCAGTTGCACTTAATATCGGAGAGACTTCGTTTGTAAGGAGCATCCGCGACTATTACGAGGCGCACAAAGACAACACACTGAAAGGTAAGGAAATCTTTCTGCTTCGCAACGAAAGCCGCAAGGGTATTGGCTTCTTTGAGGCAAGCGGCTTCTATCCTGACTTTATCCTGTGGGTGAACGAAGGACAGAAACAGAGAGTCGTATTTGTTGACCCTAAGGGTATCCGTAACCTGCAAGGACTTGACCATCCCAAGATCCAACTCTTCAAGACGCTGAAGGAGGAGGTAGAGCCAACGCTGAACGACCAGGATATTTCTCTCGACAGCTATATCATATCGAATACACCCTATAATCAGGAAATATTCCGATGGGGTGAACGCCTTGATTTCTTGAAAAACCATGTGCTGTTTGACACCGACGACGAGTATGTGAAAACATTGTTTGGATAATCTACAGCCACACTGACTACGCTACGATGTCACGCGCACGGGGGGGCTGCCCCCCTGCAAAGTGTCAGACACTTTGCAAGTCAAGGATAGCGGTTATAACGTTCGAAGCAATCTCTGGTCCAACTTTCTGAGTGAGAATTTCCTCATACTCAGCAAGAATCT
>CADCPZ010000019.1 GCA_902803475.1 uncultured Prevotellaceae bacterium | reverse complement strand
GGGTCGTTACCCTCTCCATACCGTTTGTTCCACTCATCGCGAAGCATCTCCAACCACTTGGTGAGCCGCTTCAAATTACTAATTACCGCTTGCGACGGAAAGTTGTGATCAGCCGTTTGGACTGAGGTGGAGCACATCTCGCTGAGCGAGAAGTGTTCCGTCAATTTGATTGATTTGTCAATGTACTTGTTCATAATCTTAAAGTTTAAACGTTAACCGTTAACCGATATGCTTAAATCTAACTGTAACAACTGTAACGCTGTAACGATTTTATTGCCCATACTTTTTCTTATACTCTGCTGTTTTACAATAAAGCCCACTAACATCATCAAGAACGATGTATTTGCGCTTCGTCCAGACGCGCAGCGTCGAATCGCCGTTGCCGCTCTTGCCCTGTTGCTGTCGCATCAGACGGTACTGTTCCTTCGAGAACTCGTCGGGCAGTAGCGACAGGAGGTTCTGAGGTCCCGACTGGCGCTGAATCTCGATCTCCTCGCGCAGTTCCTTCTCCAGCTGCTGACCGAAATACAACATCTTGCACCATAGATTATACTGCTGCGTCCAGCGGACAAACTCTGCAATCTCCTTCGACCATTTGTAGCCGTGCGCCACGTAGAGCACCATTCCCTTCAACCAAGCAATCACGTTGGCACGATAGGAAAACACGCGGTAGGCTTCCGACTCATAGAGTTTGGCAGCATCCTTGTTCTCCTGCTTCATTTCGAGAGATAGCTTCTTTGCCTGTGCGCACTCTATCAAACCGTTGGCAGCTTCCAGACGGTCGATATAAGGTTTCAGCTCCTGTGCAAACGCGTGGTCGTAGATACCCTGAATGGGCGCGTTGTCGTCATCATCATTGCGGCTGATGATGGTCGAGATATCCAGTCGGCTCACCGTACCGTCGTTCACCATCTTCCAGAAGAATCTACGGGCATTTGGCGGTGTGGTACAGGCGTTGAAGTTCCACCTCAACGGTGCGATTCCCGACACCGAGTCGGCGCCCACGCGCTCCTGACCAGCCAGCGAATTGTCGAAGGCCTTGCGTATCAGCAGTCCCACCTCATCGACCGACCCTCGCGATGTCACTTTCTTTAGCGCCTCAATTTCATCGACATTGGTATAGATAAATCGCTGTCCGTTGTTGTGGGCATCCACGATACGCTGGTTGAACACAGCGTCGGTCAAGTTATCTATGAGCATCTGAATACAGATATCAGTCGGTCTGGGGTCTTTCTTCTGCTTGGCACCAGGGTTCTTCTGCTTCCATTCATTCTCACGCTGACGGTTGGGCATATCCCGCTGGCGAATGTCCTCCATGATATACTCGATAGGTTTTTTAATCGTACCCTTACCGATACTCTGGCGACCAATCAAGACATTCATAAAGGTAGCCTCGTGATCCACGTTGTCCCAATAGCGGAACTTCACGCCGTGCAGATGACAGCCCAGTGCAGGGAAAACCGCGTTGGCGACGGCAGGCTTGTAGAAATCGGGCACATTCTTCGTCAGTAGTCGTATCAGCCTCGGCAGCTTCTTCGGCAGCTCAGGAGGCGTGGTCAGCGTACCGCCGCATGCCTTCATGCCACCTTGCGACTTCAACGCCTGCAACACCTGCTTCAACCTGTACGGCATACCCTTCTTCGGTTCCTTCAACGCATTCTCCAACGTCTTGCGCCATTCCTCCTGGTTAGCGTTATCGTTAAGGTTATCGTTATCAGCGGAGTAACCTTCTCCCCTCCTTGAGGAGGGGACGGGGGAGGCTTTCCAATAATTCGGTATCACCTGCATCATCTTCTCCAACGAATATCCGCAGATGCTCCTGATGGTCACCGCCAGCTCGAAAGTCAGCACATTGCGGTCACCCTCCACAGGCTCCTTGCCGTCGTTGTACATTTCCCAATACTTTGCGATGATATCCTTAAACAACATCCCGTTATACCTCGCCTCAGGGTCGTACGAACCCCCTAAGTTAGGGGGCAGGGGGTCTGAACAATCCGCCTTTGACCTTTGACCTTCGACCTTAGACTGGGCTTCAGCCCAGGGCCGATAGTGCTTATTCGCTTTCTTCGCGCCTGCAGGAACCTCTTCAAGGTTCTGTTGCTCGCGTTCTTTCAACAGACGGTATTCCTCCGCACTCTCCTCAACGGTCATCGTTTCCTCGAAGAGCGCATCATCCAGATAGAAGAGGTTGTCATCGGTAGCAGGACCTGTGAACATCACCCTTTGCAGGTCGTGCGAAGAGGTATCCATCTCGGTCTGCGTGATGGTTGCTATGCGCACCTGGTTCTCCAGAATCGTCTTCCCGCGTTCACGTCGGCATACAGCATGCAGTCCGTAGTTGGCAGAACCCGACAGCTCCAGCAGTCCTATCTCCTCTTTCTTTTCCAGCAGCACCAGCTTGATACGATCCTGTTCGTCAGCATTCTGGCAGTCGATGTCGTGGGCAAACGTTGAGGAAGGATGGCAGCAGCCTTTCAGCACACCGTCGGGCAGCAGGTCGTTGTAGTTGTACTGCACCTGTCGGCCTTTCGCCTGCTGGTTGCCGTTGCGGGCATCATGGAAGCATTTCTTGTTTTCCGCCGCATTGCGCTGTGCCACATATTGCTTTTTGTTCTTAACGGGGCGAGCTTTCTTGTGCCCGCTCCCATCAATATAAATCAAACTTACCATTCTATTAATTATGCATTAAGAATTAAGCATTAAGCATTATAGCGATTTCTTCGCTATTTCCGTTTCCAACTTTCGTGCTAACCGCTGCACCTCTCTGACCATCGTTTTGGGAATATCAGCAATCTCTTCAATCGGCTGACGGAAAAAGACATATACATACTTGTCATTCCCAACGACAGCGAACTATGGTCCTGTCGGAATATCGGTTTGTTTCGCTTGCGCTTCGGTTTTTGATCCATATAGATATTACCGTCGCGCATCAATTGTACTTTGAAGTCGCCCTTTACAGGCTCGATCTGAACGTCCTCGCAACACTGGAAATCCGCAGTGTGCAATCCATCATCCTTTTTCTGGATGGTCACGAAACCTTCAATTGTCAAAGGTTTCTGCTGTGTGAAATCAATAGTTTTCTTATCCATCTTTTGTCGAAATTTGAGCATCGGAAAGCGAAGTTTTAGTTGAGCTCATTTGTACGTACACATTTCCTCGCTCATCCTCCGACGCAGATTATTAGTTCTTATTCCTCATTATCAACATGATTGAACATGTATAAGTCATCTCGGCTTACGTCCTTGATCAGCTCGTTGCTGATGTGAAGGTATTTCTTCTCAATTCTGATGAGTGCCTTCCTTTCCAAAAACATGAGATAGGTGCTTGCCCAGCTGAACAGCTCCTTCATATTGTCGAAACAGTCAATGCCAACACTCATGATCTCGGCGTCCTCACTATCTGTAACGGTGAAAAAATATCTTCCAGAACCCGTAGCCTCATTGCTGACATCCTTTGAAACAGAGATGTGAATTTCCGGAAGGTTGTGATTCCAGTATGCACCCATATTCCGCAATTCCATCAGCTTGTCCTCAAACACCTTGTCAATCTTGTCATAAGGGTATTTCATCGATAGCGCAAGCACCTTCGCCATCATAACGGGCAGTACTGGTTCGTCGCATGTCGAAAGCAGATCATAAGTCTTTGAAGGGTCTCTGCGATCCATTTGCTTCACAGGCCCCACCAATTGTCCAGGTGTGATATTGAACCATTTCAACTCACCGTTCTTGTCCATCCCAGTAATCACCCCGCGATAAACTTCCC
Source organism: uncultured Prevotellaceae bacterium (assembly GCA_902803475.1). Classification (GTDB taxonomy): domain Bacteria; phylum Bacteroidota; class Bacteroidia; order Bacteroidales; family Bacteroidaceae; genus Prevotella. The sequence continues at coordinate 1,633 of CADCPZ010000019.1, read as the reverse complement.
CTGTTTCGTTGTCAAATAAATAAACTCTTTCCATAAAATTTAAATGTTTAGTGTTTAGTGATACTCTTTAACCGTTATAGGAGTGTCTTACATCGGTTGTAAATCAGAGATGTAGAACATATTCTCGTGACGTGTCTGACCTTGCTGGTCCTGCCACGTACGATGCTTCCACGAACCTTTCACCACATACCCTTGTTCCAACGGATACTGCGTGTCTCGATTCTTCGAAGCATATTCGCCCGTCATCTCTCCATAGAAGATGTCGCCACCGTGTTTCAGAACGAATCCGCGACTTTTGAAGTACTCAGGTGTACCGTCTTGACGACTGTACTGGCGCTCAGAGTATGCGCCTACCTCCATGATTCTAAGCAAACTTTCCATTGTTTTGAAAATTTAAATTATTAATAATGGTACGCACGAGGGAACTACCCCTTGGCGGCAACAGGTTTTCACCTGATTGCACGACAAAGTTCCGAAAAATCTAAATGCAAAATATGGAAATTTTCAAGTTATTAAGACCCACTATACACCACTATACGTACAGCCCATTTTCGCTATACATACTATACGTACACCTACTTTTGGGCACAAAAAAAGCGAGCAGAAATCAATCTGTTCGCTTAAAAATCTATTCTGTTTCGACTGCTAAATCGTCTTCAGTCGCTTATATACATCTATTATTATTTTGGCATTCGCTGAGAAACGGTTCTTGTCACCATTGAAACTCTCTTTCCAAATGGTAATCTCGTTCAATGGAGGCAGTTTCTTGCTATCCATATACCAAGCGTCAGCTTCCCTGCCCAACAACTGCGTGTAGTTATGGTATCTGGCTTCGCCCTCTTTCGATGCATCAATCTTCGTCAATAAGTCTGGCACTAATGCCTCTATGTCGGCAAAGAAGTCTGTGTAGCCACCCTTCACTGCCAACTGCTGCTTGTAATAGCGATAGCCAGCATAGATACAGAACCACCCACGTCCATTGGTGTTGTCTATCTTTTTCGCCACTTCCCTCAGCATTGCAATCAGTTTAGGCTGCTTTTCCTCAGAGCCAAACGTCACCATATCGAAGAATAGCAACTGTCGAGGCACAAACACCCCTTCGGCATCAGCCTTCTGTGCATTTTGTCCTTCAGGTGATACGATCAGCGCCTGATACGTAGGATTTTCTATCGTGCAGCCGATATTCGCAACACCCCACACGTTGATGGACGCCTGCTGCTGTTCTTTCTCCTTATCGTTCATCGTCCTTGTCCTCCTTATGTTGCAAACGAAAGAACTCTTTCTGCTGCTCAATCTCGCGCCGCAATTCCTCTTCAGTAGGCATATACGTCATGTATTTGGCTGCAAAGAGTTGGTCACTATCATTCAATACAGAATAACGTGCAATTGTATTGTCTGTGTCTGTACAAAGTAAGACACCAATGGTAGGCTGGTCATCTTCGCCTTTTACAAGGTCATCATACATACGGACATACATATCCAGTTGACCAATATCTTGATGACTAAGGCGGTGAGTCTTCAATTCGAAGATGACAAAACGTTTCATCTTGAAGTTGTAAAACACCAGGTCTATGTAGAAGTCTGAAGTCTGGGTCACAATATGCTGTTGGCGTTCTACGAAAGCAAAACCACG
>CADCPZ010000018.1 GCA_902803475.1 uncultured Prevotellaceae bacterium | reverse complement strand
TGGGGAAACGACAATGCGTTATCGACTTACCGCATATCGAGCATCCATCCCGATTCGAATGGGAATATCTGGGTGAAGACTTACGACAACGGGTTGTATCTTCTTGATACTGAACAATGTAAGTATCATAATGTGAAGTTGATGTTGACGGAAAAATTCGGCATCGATATCGCTATCAGAAACATCTACACACTACCCAACGGGCATACGTGGATAGCTGATGAAGAGGGTCTGCTCAGTTTGCGTATCGACGACAAACAGCCGCTCAATATCGACAACTACGAGGTGTGGGGAAAGAAAGGAAAGGCGCTCAAAGGCTCTTTGATTCATAAGGTGTCGGTGGATGCAAAAGGCCATGAGTGGGTCATTACCGACAAGGGAATGATGCGCTACGGCACGAACGAATTCAGAAGCGGGGATTTCACTTCGCTCAATATGGAAAAGGAAACGGGGACGGCGCAAACACAACAGTATATCGCCGACAACGCCATCGGCAAGCACTTCATCGACCAACAGGGGAATATATGGTACTGGTCGTCGATGGGGTTGACGCTTGTGCGTTTCTATCACAACCCGCTGCAGCAAACCTTCATCGAGGAAGGCATGCAAGTGCGTTCGCTCCTTGCCAGACACGACGGAACAGTATGGGCAGGAGGCTATAATGGCAGTCTGGTGGTGATGGACGAACCCCCTCATCCAATAACAACCCTCAACACCCAGCGCATCTATGCGCTCTTCGAAGACCGTGAGCATCGAATATGGGTGGGCACCAAAGGCAACGGCCTGTTTGTGATTTCTCCTGACGGCAAATCCATCGCCCACTACCAGCACGACGATGCAGACAAATACTCGTTGTCGGCAGATGAAATCTACGACATCGACCAAGACGGCAAGGGAAATATCTGGATAGCATCCTATGGGGGCGGAGTGAACGTGGTGGCGGCCAGCCATCTTCCTGACGGCGACGCTCAGGTGCGGTTCCTCCATCATGGTAATGAGCTGAAGGGTTATCCCAAGGAAGGATTCGAGAAGGTGCGCCGCATCACCCATACCAGCAACGGCATCATCCTGGCAGCTACAACAGAAGGACTCCTGACCATTGATGGCAACCAGGGCAACCTTTCCGAAGGCAAGGGTGTGACCTTCTTCACCACTTGTCATGAGGCAGAAGACACAACTTCGCTGCAGACCAACGATGTGATGCAGGTGCTGGTCACACGCAGCGGGGAAATCTTTGTCGCTACGATGGGCGGCGGCATCCAGAAGATTGTGTCTGACAATCTGCTGCAGAACCACTTGAAACTGCAGTCGGCAGCAGGTATGAACGAAGGGTCGGGCAATGCGCTGTCGATGACGGAAGACCTGCAAGGCAACATCTGGATTACGCGTGAGTCGGAAATCAACCGGTACAACCGCAAGACGGGATTGCTTGAACGCTTTGAACCCCTCACCACCGACAAACCCGTCATCATGACGGAGGCCAAAACCATCATCGATGCACATGGCGCTTTATGGGTGGCCACAAACGATGGCGTCATCACCTTCAAGCCGGAGGAGATGAAGAAGAGTGCCTTTAAACCCAATATCATCTTCACCAGTTTGCAATACCAGGGCGAACAGCAACAGCAACCGCTGATCCATTGTCGTCAACTCAATATCGAGAAACCCAGCCAGCGCAATCTGACCATCAATTTCGCCGCATTAGACTACAACGACAACTATCTGATACGCTACGCCTACCGGATTGACGACGGCGACTGGAGCGAAATAGGCAGCAATTCGCGCATCACCTTCAACCAGCTGCCGCCAGGACAACACTCGCTGGTGGTCAAGAGTACCAATGCCGACGGAATTTGGGTGGACAACGAAACGGAACTCATCATCAACGTGGAACCGACATTCCTGGAAAGAACATCGGTCAGACTGTTCCTGCTCCTGCTGGTTATCGGTCTTGCTACGTGGGCCGTGATGACTTATCTGCGCCATCGCCAGAACGTTCGCCAGCGTGAACAGCGACTTGAACACGTATTGCGACAGTATAGTGAACTGCAGGAGAAACTGATTATAGCGAATGCTAACGCTAACCTTAACGCTAACGCTAACCTTAACGATAACCTTAACCTTAACGGTAACCAAAACGAAACTGCTGCGATTCCATCGGATGGGACTCAGAGCGGATTCCTCTACAAACTTGATGAGCCGGAGATTGTAAACCCTGACGAGGAGATGATGGACAAGCTGATGAAATTCATCGAACAGCACATCAGCGATGAAAACCTGAAGATAGACGATATGGCTGATGCCGTCAGCCTCGGTCGTTCGGTATTCTACGGGAAAATCAAGAGTCTCGTCGGTGTGTCACCATCCGACTTCCTCAGACAAATCCGCATGGAGCGTGCCCAGCAGCTCATCGTCAAGAGCAAATACTCCTTCTCAGAGATTGCCTATGCCTGCGGCTTCTCCGACCCGAAGTATTTCAGCAAGTGCTTCAAGAAAGAAACCGGCATGACTCCTTCTGAGTACAGGCAAAAGCAGGAGCAAAGCTAACTTGCTTAAGCACACAAAAAAAGGACACCGCGCGGTGTCCTTTTTGCTTGCCCAGCAGCAGACTGACGAGGAGCAATGTTTTGGTTAGAAAGTTTTTTGTTTTCATTTTGTTGTTTTTTATGTTACTAAATGTTTCTGGCGCAAAGGTATATTCATAAAAGGTACGCGAATATTTAGCGTGAAAGGTGGAATAAGGCAAAAAGACGATTATTCCCCCTTTTCTGCAAATAATTCCACCTGCTTATTCTTTAAAATAAGGTATCTTTGCAGATGAAAAGTAAATATGCTACTTTAACTTGCAATTAAAATAAAATAACCAAAAGCAAATGAACAAGAAAACAACTACTTTAATGGCGTTGCTGCTGACCGTTGTGCTGGGAGCAGGAGCGCAAGACATCGAGAAGTATCCTTGGCTCGACAGAAGTAAGACGTTCCGCGAACGTGCTACGCTGTTGGTCAATGCGTTGACGCTCGAAGAGAAAGCCGGACAGTTTGGTTCGGTTGTTACCGATCAGGTGACACGTGATGGCGTGATTATCCTTCCTCACTACCAGTACTGGAACGAAGCGATTCACGGTTATGCCCGAATGGGTAATGCTACTTCGTTTCCAGAGTCGAAAGGAATGTCGGCCACATGGGATCCGGAACTGATCTATCAATGTGCTGATGCAACTTCTACCGAGGCTCGCGCGTACCATCTATTTAGGACCAATCAGCGCAATTCGCTGGTGAAAGGCTGGAAGATTGGTTTGAATGTCTGGTCGCCAACCATCAATATGGCTCGCGACCCGCGTTGGGGACGCGAAGAGGAGAACTACGGTGAAGACCCGTTCCTCTGTGGTGTGCTGGCTACGCAGTTCGTAAAGGGTATCCAAGGAGAACAGGATGCTACGAATCCGTATTTTAAGATTGTGGCTTGTGCCAAACACTTTGCTGCCAACAACTACGAGCAAGGGCGCCACTCTACTACTTCGTTTGTGACGGAGAAGAACATGCGCGAATACTATCTGCCTGCTTTCGAGATGTGCGTTCGCAATGCCAATGTGCAGAGTGTGATGTCGGCTTATAACGCTATCTCTAATGATATCAATGCGAAAAATGCTGCGGGGGTAGGAGCCAAGGATGGAAAGGGTGGACTGCCTTGTTCCGGTAATAAGATGCTGCTGACCGACATCCTGCGCAAGGAGTGGGGCTTCGGTGGTTATGTCACCAGCGACTGTGCTGCCGTTAGTGATGTGTATCGTGCCACAAAGCACTTGTATTTCGGCAGTTATACTGCAGGAACGATTGCTACGGGGGCAACGGAATGGAAGGACCCTTATCAGAATGCTACCGATGCAGAAAAGTTGATGGAGGCTCGCGCTACAGCTTTATGTCTGAATGCCGGTTTGAATTCCAACTGCGAACAGTATAGTTCTTCTGCCGTCCTACAGCGTGCGCTGCGCAATGCTTTGTCAAATGAATACAAGGAGAAAGACGAACTGAAGTATGTCAACCTCACAGAAGAAACGGTTAATGAAGCACTCATCGAACTGCTGACAACCCGTTTCGCATTGGGTGAGTTTGACGAGGAGTATGTAAATATCCCTTGGAATAATGTAAAAGAGAGCGATATCGAGTCGGAGGCTCATCAGGCATTGGCATTGAAGGCTGCTCAGGAGTCGATGACGCTGATGAAGAACGATGGCAACCTGCTGCCGATTGCTGCAGACAAGAAGGTGGCACTTATCGGTCCGTATGCCAACGCGATAATGCTGGGCGATTATAGCGGTACACCTACCTATACGACGACGCCGTTCCAGGCTTTCTCGAAGAAGATGAACTTCGAACTGGCTGATGCAAAGGTGGCCAATTCGCTGAACGCTGTGCCTTTCAACGAGGCTGTAGTGTCGAAGCGTGGTGCTGCTAATAACAACAAGGGGGCTGGCTACATGGAGAATACTGCTCCTGGCGACATCTTCCTGTACAAGGATGTCTATTTCGGAGAAATGGGCTGTACGAAGTTCGAGATGTCTTGTGCTGCCAAGAATACGGGTGTAGGTACAGTTAGTTTCATCCTTGACAACAAAGACAACGAACCCTTCCTGACGGTTGACAACAAGGATACAGGCAGCTGGACGAAGTGGACAGCCATTACTGCCGACCTCAATACCGATGCACAGGCTCTCACGAAAGGTACACACGACCTGTATGTGAAGTTTGGCGGTACCAACAGCTATGTGGGTAACTACCAGTATTTCCACTTTATAAATCCCGATGAGGAACTGATTCCTGCCATTGAGACACAGGGGCCGCTCTATATGGTGCAGACCAGCGCTACGGTTAACGAGAAAGCGACCGACAAGATGATTCAACGTGCTGTTGCTGCAGCACAGAAAGCTGATTATGTCATCTTCCTCGGCGGTACCGATTTCAGCAAACCAGACACCCACGAGACTGGTACAGAAGGCCACGACCGTTGGGTACTCACGCTGCCAGGCAATCAGGCAGATGTCATTAATGCGCTGCACAATGCAAATCCGAATACTATCGTTGTTTTGGAAAGTGGTTCTTCACTTGATCTCACAGCTATCAAGAATGTGCCCGCTATTCTAGAAGCATGGTACGGAGGACAGGCTCAGGGACAGGCTATCTGTGATGCTGTCTTCGGCGATATCAACCCAAGCGGACACTTGACTTCTACCTGGTATGCTGACGTCAACGAACTGCCGCAGGCTTCTGAGTCGCAGCTGGGCAAGAACGGCTCCAACGGATTGATGGAGTACAACATCGACGACTGGGGTTATACCTATATGTATTATGGTAAGGCTACGAAGAAACAGCAGAAGGGTACACCACAGTTCCCGTTCGGTCACGGATTGTCTTACACTACCTTCGAATATAAGGATGCTTCGGCAACCAAACCAACCAATGAAGCTGACGGACAGGTGACGGTAACCATCAGGAATACGGGCGACCGCAAGGGGGCTGACGTCATTCAGGTGTATGCCGACTTCAATGGCGACAGCAATTTCGGAACCTTGAACAAGCGACTTGTCGGTTTCAAGCGCGTGGAACTTGAGTCTGGTGAAGAGCAAACGGTTCATATCCCACTCAGTTATCGTTCGCTGTCATACTATGATGAAAGTCGTCATCAGTATCTTGTTGACGGTCAGCAGATTACCCTTCAGGTTTCAACCTCTTCTGCTGATGCAGATATTCAGCAAACTGTCAAAATTACACCTGCTGCAGGTGTTGCAGGTGAGACTTATGTTTCCACTCACATCGAGGAAATTCCTGTTGTTACACCTCGACAGTTGCTTAAGACTGACCACATCTATACTGTGATGGGGGCTTACGTGGGTCCTGCCGATTGTTTCGACTCCCTCCCCAAAGGTGTATATGTGCTCAATGGCGTAAAATACGTAAAGAAGTAATGACACCAAAAGTAGAAAACATAAAAGGGAGCTTCGGCTCCCTTTTTGTTTGTTCTTTACGAAAAGCTGGGTGATTTACTTTATCACAACCTTTTTGCCCTGGGTGATGTAGATACCTTTCTGTGATGGT
>CADCPZ010000017.1 GCA_902803475.1 uncultured Prevotellaceae bacterium | reverse complement strand
GTGTTGGTTCTCCCTTATTACGTTTGCAAAGATACAAAAAGTTTTTGATTCTTGCAAGTTTTTAGTGTAGAAATTACATTTAAATTTATATTTCTTTATATCGTGTTCATTTGTGTTGAGTGTTTAATGGTTAGTGTTTAGTGTCCAACTTTTGGGGTGCAGTTCATCTGACTGGGGAGGTCTCTGGGGAGGTCTGGAAGTAATATCACCCAGAGCTGAACGCCCTGTATATCGTTGTTTCGGACCATTTTGGGGAGGTTGGGGAGGTAATTTTACATCATTCCCGGTTTTTGCAGAAAAGACACACCTATTTATAATAGCATAGCTGTCACCTTGCAAAAGGTATGCTATTGGGTGGTAAAAGGTGGCCTTTTGAAGAGCAAAAGGTATGCTTTTGGGAAGATACGTAGCCGTTCACTCACTTCAGATTTACCTTAAAAAATTTGGAGGTATGGGTAATTATGTGTAATTTTGCACCAGAAAAGGAAGAAACATCGGGTCGTATCGGACAGATCGGGATACTCATCAAATAATACTGAAAACCGAGGACAATTCTTCTGCTAATGGCGGGCCATATAAACTCTTCGGAACTAAGCTGCAAAGCCGGTGGATTACAAAGGCAGAGAATCCTCAAATCTTATCATAAGGAGTTTTCATCACATCGCGGTACGACCCCTTTTTTAAATGCGTAATGCATAATTCTTAATGCATAATTAGAATATGTTTAGTGGTATTGTAGAAGAAATGGCAACGGTTGTTGCCATCAAGAAATATGGTGAGAACGTGGATTTCACGCTCAAGTGTTCATTTGTTGATGAACTGAAAATCGACCAGAGTGTTGCACACAACGGTGTCTGTCTGACGGTGGTAAGCATCGAGAACGGCACGTATGTGGTAACGGCGATGAAGGAAACGCTCGACCGCTCGAATCTGGGCAAGCTGGAAGTAGGCAGCCGTGTGAACGTGGAACGTTCGATGCTGATGAACGGTCGCTTGGACGGTCATATCGTACAGGGACACGTTGACCAGACGGCTACCTGTATAGCGATGGAAGATGCTGACGGCAGCACGTATTTCACTTTCCAATACGCTTCTGACAAGGAGATGATTGGACGCGGTTATTTTACGGTTGACAAGGGGTCGGTAACGGTGAACGGTGTGTCGCTGACGGTTTGTGAACCTACCGACAACACGTTCAAGGTGGCTATCATCCCTTATACGCGTGAACATACCAACTTTGCGGATATCCAAGTGGGTACGGTTGTGAACTTGGAATTTGACATCTTGGGAAAATATATCGCAAGGTTGCAGAGCTTGAGGTAAAGCCCCCTCCGACTCCCCCTAAAGGGAGAGAGTGAGTGGTTATGGGTTATTGAAGCTTTTAGAGATTCAAGAGTTCTTCGGGTGTTTCGATGAAGGTTGTAGCTCCATGAGCCAAGAGGAATTCTTGATCGCGGAATCCCCATAACACGCTGATGCACGGCATACCGCTATTGCGAGCCGTTTGTATATCTACATCGCTGTCGCCAACATAGACAGCCTGCTCCTTCCCTACCCCTAACTGACGGAGTGCTTCAAGGACCGTATCAGGTGCCGGCTTTTTGCGGACGCCTGCCGCCTCGTTTTCGCCTATGGCCACCTCGATGGTATCAGGGAAGAAATGACGGCAGAGCGCCTGTGTGGCTGCATGAAACTTATTGCTGACAACGGCCAGTCGGCATTTCCGCTCTTTCAGGTTGTGCAACATCTCTGGAATGCCTTCATAAGGACAGGTGTGATCCATATCGTGCTGGGCATAATGGGTTCGGAAGCAACGAAAGACTTCTTCAAACAGCGGATGCTGTGCTCCCTCTGGTATCGCACGCTCGATGAGTTTGCGCACCCCATTCCCCACAAAACGGCGCACATCATTGGTTGACCACGTTGGCATACCGTAGGTTTGGAGCGCATAATTCGTGCTGGCTGTCAAATCATCAATCGTATTCAACAGCGTTCCGTCTAAATCAAAGATATAGGTGTTATACATCGTGACTACAATCGTTTGCTGCGCTCAATCATCTGACGAACTTTTCCATTATACTGCTGTGCCGTCATCAACTGCTCAAGAGTGAGATGCATGCGGTATTTCCATTGGTTGTATGGGTCGAACGGAGCATTGATGCGTTCGCTCCAAGGATCTTTACGCCGCAGGTCGGCACTCATCGCCAGCCAGTCTTGCAACGACAAGATGCACATCATGGATGGTCCATACAGATGGCGTGCTATCAGTTCTTCTGCCAGATGGGCAGGCAGATGTTTCGGTGCCCGTCCTTCTTTCTGCATCATCGTGGCGAAATAGCGTTGGGTGCGCCCAGGAAACTCTTCCCACCACTGTCGCAGGGGAGCCATATCGTGGGTGCTGATGGTGGCAACGCTCCGATAAGGATAGGCAGAGAGACGTGCAAACTCAACCTCCGAATCTTTCGGCATACGCTGTACTTCCAGGGTGAGCATTCGCTGCTCGTCTAACACCTCGTGCACACAATCGGGCAACAACCCCAGGTCTTCGGCACACACCAGCATGCGCACATCCTCCAGCAGTTTGTCGAAACGACGACTTGCGCGATGGCGCCAGAAATCGTTGTGACGCAGGAAGAAATAGTCGTTATATAGTGTCATGAAAGCATTCTTCTCCTCCGCTGTCAGGATATCAAACACAGGTGCATTGAATACGCCGTAACGCGGATGATACATCTCTGGCTGGTAGGGGTCTTCCAGGAACAACACGTTGGCGATGAGTCGATAGAGACCGTCGCGAATCCACTGGCTGTTCTCATCGTTGCGTCCCTCGAAAAACCGCTGCACCTTTACCTGCGTATCATATTCCTCGCGGAGGTCGTAGAGGTGGTAGGCTTTCTTCTGCAGGAAGGTTTCGCGCACATACGGAGCATGCACACCGAAGAGTTTTTCCAATATGTGGTCGTTGATGAACGGTCGCGTAAACAGTTCCCTTCGGAACGCCAATCCACAACGTCCAATCTCTTCTTCGCTCATGGGCAAGGCTGGCATATAATGCCCCATATCCGCAAACAGCTGTGTGCGTGGAATTTCCCATATCCGGAAATGCGACACGACATGATCTAGGCGAGCTACATCGAAGAACTGTTGCCAATACAACAGCAGTTCATGCTGGAAGACGATAGCCTCTGCCGTATCGCGCATGGGCGGGAATCCCCAGTTCTGTCCCATCAGTTCATCGCGTGACGGCGGTGTTCCCATCTGCATCTCCATATTAAATAAGGTGGGATTCGTCCATGTTTCCACGCTGTCGCGATAGACGCCTACGGGGATGTCACACTTTAGGGCGACACCCTTTTGATGTGCATATTGCGAAGCCTGTAGCAACTGCGTATGCAAATGATATTGCACGAAATAAGTCTTTCGGATATGAGCATACAGCGGCGAGTCGGGTTGCGTATTCTTCATCAGGTCATGTTGCTGATAGGTAGCATATTGCGGCCAGTCTTCATAGTGAGCCGTTCCGAACTTATCCCTCAGCGCACAGAAGAAAGCATAGGGCAGCAGCCACGACTCGTTGGCTTTAAAGAATGTATGGAAAGCCTCTGAGGTGAGCACCTCTTCCCCACTCTCCTCATATACCTTATTTATATAGTCGGTCTTCACGCGGTCAACAGCCATATAGTCGCTGTCCTCCAAAGCGTTCAGTTCACGACGCTGGCGTTGGAACACCCCTTGTGCCTGTTTGTCTTTCAGTTCAGGCATCTGTTCCAAATCGAGGTAATGCGGATGTAATGCCCGCAGCGAGATAGCGTTGTAGGGATGAGAGTCTGTCCATGAGTGCATGCTGGTGGTATCGTTCAACGGTAGCAGCTGTATCACCTTCATGCCAACCAGCGATGCCCAATCGACCAGTCGTTTCAGATCCCCCATATCGCCCACGCCGAACGAATGTTCGCTACGCAACGAGAACAAGGGTATGCTGATGCCAGCACACTTCCACGAACGCTCCTTTACACGCAAGGGGTGTCCCTGCAGCACCAAGACAGTACCATCAGAGAGCGAAATATTTTCATCGTTGTAGCCTTTGTCACCTCCCAGGATGCGACTGTCACCACCAACGATACGGTTGTCGCCCTCTTCCCAAGCCTTCAGTTCGTGGGTAGCCGTATCAACCACCACATATTTATAAGCTATCGGCAACGATACATTGTCCACATTCACCGTCAGGCGCCATTGGTCGTCGCCCATCGGATGCATCATCAGATAGCGCGAGGGATTCCAATCGCCCAGCGTAGGATGACTGCCGCATACGGCCAGCGCCTCCCCCTTTTGCAGTTGTGGGGCAGCCACATCGAAGATGACCGTCTTGCGATAGAGCGCATTCGGCATTTCTACGATGGGCGCAGCCTCTTTCTCCTTTGTGGCATACATCACCTTTGTATATAGCGGGAATGTGAGCGGCACATCTCGCCACACATCATCAAACACATAGTTTTTCGATGAGTCAACGGGGAATGTCCGTTTCACCATATTCCATTCCCTGCGCAACACGTAGCCGTCTTCAGCTTCTACCTGATAGTGATAGCTCATAGACAAGATGGGGTTCTGGCGCGACTCCATAACAGTTGTCTCCACATACCACCACTCGCCGGTCTGGGTTTGCATCTGCAGGTTCTGGTGCTTTGTTTTTCCGTTGCGTTGGCGATAGGAAATCATGACGTGAAGACTTTCACCCCATGCGGTCGTATAATTGATACTGAATCGTAGTTTCATTGTTTCAATAGGATAATCTCGACGCAAAGATACAAACAAAAGGTCGAAGAACATACTTTTTGGAAGAAAAAAAGATGGTGTATTGATTTTTTTTGTAATTTTGCCGGCAAAATTATCAAGAAGGTATGAAAAAGAAGAAATCGAGAAAAGTATATAATATAATAGGTGTCATTGCCTTGCTGGGTATTGTGTCAATGCTTTATTTCCTGTTTTGGCCGGTAGGCAAAACAGACAAGGCTACCTATATCCTGATAGACCAGGACGACACGAAGGATTCCGTATTCAACAAGCTGGAACCGGTTGTCAGTCCTACAGCCCTGAAAACCATCAAGTTTCTGAGCAGTATGACCAGTTACGGCGACCACATCCGTACCGGTCGCTATGAGGTAGGCAAAGAAGGTGCGTTCACCACTTTCCGTCATATCAAGAACGGCATCCAAGCACCGCTGATGCTCACCATTCCTTCCGTAAGAACCATTGATCGACTGTCTGAGGAAATTGGCAAGCGTATGATGTTCTCCGGTGAAGAACTCCTCGACTCCCTGCAAGATGAAAGTGTATGCAAACGATACGGGTTCACCAAGGAAACCATTCCCTGTATGTTTATTGCCAACACTTACGATTTGTTCTGGAACACCAGTATCACCAACTTCCTGAATCGTATGAAGAAAGAGTACGACCGTTTCTGGTCAGCTGCCAGGAAAGAAAAGGCGAAGACGATCGGTCTTACTCCTGAAGAGGTGACCACCCTGGCAAGTATTGTTGAAGAGGAAACAGCCAACGACGATGAGAAGCCGATGGTGGCAGGTATGTATATGAACCGACTGAACACCGACATGCTGCTACAGGCCGACCCGACTGTGAAATTCGCATTGAAAGACTTTGAAGCAAAACGCATCTATAACAGTATGCTTGCTGTGGATAATCCGTATAACACCTATAAATATAAAGGTCTGCCCCCAGGTCCTATCCGTATTCCTTCGGTTGTAGGCATTGATGCCGTCCTGAACCACACCCACCACGACTACCTTTATATGTGTGCAAAAGAAGATTTCAGCGGTACCCACAACTTTGCCAAAACCTATACTGAGCATCAAGCCAACGCAGCAAAGTATGTGAAGGCGCTGAATGAGAGGGGGATTAGATAAGGAGATAAAGAGAGAAGGAGAGAAGGAACGAGGGTATATATAAAAAGAAATGCCTCTCACTTCACAGCGATAGGCACTCAATCTCAATAGGTATTAGCCTTTTTTAAGGTAAAAAGATTGTATTCAGGATAACGAGTGCAAAGGTAAAGCATTTCCCACAAACAAACAAATTTTTTTCAAGTTTTTTTAAAACTTTTTCTTAAATACCGTAATTTTATCGAAACTTTTCGGTTTTACGGAAGAAAATATGTAACTTTGCCCCCTCAGAATTTAGCATTAGAGAATATGGAAATCAATACAAACGAAGAGAAAAGGAGTTTGAGTTTCGTAGAACAATTCGTTGAGGAAGACCTCGCGGAAGGTAAGAACGGTGGACGCATACAGACACGTTTCCCACCAGAGCCTAACGGATATCTGCATATTGGACACGCCAAAGCCATCTGTATGGACTTCGGTGTAGCAGAACACTACAATGGTATTTGTAACCTCCGTTTCGACGACACTAATCCTTCGAAAGAAAACAACGAGTATGTAGAAAACATCCTCAACGACATCTCATGGTTGGGATTCAAATGGGGCAACATCTACTATGCCAGCGACTATTTTGATAAGCTTTGGGAGTTTGCCGTATGGCTCATCAAGAAGGGTTTGGCATACGTTGACGAACAGACGTCAGAAGAGATTGCCCGTCAGAAAGGTACACCTACGGAACCTGGTGTGGCAAGTCCCTATCGTGACCGTCCCATCGAGGAGAACCTCGCTTTGTTTGAGCAGATGAACACACCGGAGGCTGTCGAGGGCAGTATGGTACTTCGTGCCAAACTCGATATGTCGAATCCTAATATGCACTTCCGCGATCCTATTATGTATCGCATCATCCAGACACCCCATCATCGTACCGGAACAAAGTGGCACGCCTATCCGATGTATGACTTTGCACACGGACAGAGCGATTATTTCGAGGGTGTCACCCACTCTATCTGTACGTTGGAGTTTGTGCCGCACCGTCCGCTATACGACAAGTTCATAGACTTCCTGATAGAGAAAGAAACGAATGCTGCGCCAGCGCAAGCCAACTACCGTCCGCGTCAGATTGAGTTCAACCGTTTGAATCTCACCTATACGATGATGTCGAAACGTAAGCTGTTGGCGTTGGTCGAAGAAAAATTCGTCAGCGGATGGGATGACCCCCGTATGCCAACTATCAGCGGTATGCGTCGTCGCGGCTATTCGCCACAGAGTATCCGCAACTTCATCGACTCTATAGGCTACACGAAATTCGACGCGTTGAACGATGTGGCCCTCTTGGAGGCTTCCGTACGTGAAGACTTGAACAAGAAAGCCCTTCGCGTAAGTGCTGTGTTGAACCCCGTGAAACTCGTTATTACCAATTATCCTGACGGTCAGACCGAAGAGATGGAAGCTGTGAACAATCCGGAGAATGAAGCTGACGGCACCCATACTATCACCTTCTCGAAACATCTCTGGATAGAGCGCGACGATTTCATGGAGGATGCTCCCAAGAAGTTCTTCCGCATGACTCCAGGAAAGGAAGTGCGACTAAAGAATGCCTATATTGTCATGTGCACTGGATGCACCAAAGATGCCGCCGGCAACATCGTTGAGATTCAGGCAGAATACGACCCGACGAGCAAGAGCGGTATGGAAGGAGCCAACCGCAAGGTGAAGGGTACCCTCCATTGGGTCAGTGCCGACCATTGCCAGCAGGCTGAGGTTCGCATCTACGATCGTTTGTTCAATGTGGAAAATCCGTCGGCCGACGAGCGCGACTTCCGCGAGCTGCTCAATCCTGAGAGTTTGCAAATCCTCAACAACTGTTATGTAGAAAAATATGCCGCTGAACGTCAGCCCGGCGAATATCTTCAGTTCCAACGCATTGGCTACTTCATGGCCGATATCAACAGTACTGCCGAAAAACTGATCTTCAACAAAACGGTAGGACTGAAAGATACGTGGGCGAAGCAAGCAAAGAATGGATAATTATTTTCAGAGCAAGCAATTCCGTGAGCTGCTGCAACGCTATGAAAAAGCAGCGCAGACAGGCGACGGCGGTTTCTTTGATGCCGACGAACTGAGTGACCTTGCCGAATATTATCATCATCAAGGAAAAGACATCATCACCAAGCAACTGTTGGAACGGGCGATCTATACGTTTCCCGGTTCTACGATGCCCTTGGTGCTGATGTCCCGTCTGGCGCTAACAAACGAGTTTTCCGATTTGGAAGCCCCCGAATATTATCTTGACCAAATCATCGACAAATCCGATTTGGAATATTTCTATGCGAAAGTGGAAATAAAAATCGCCCGCAAAGAACTGGAAGAAGCCAACTTCATGATAGAGGAAAAGATGGAGGAAGTGGATGCTTCCGATATCGACGACTTTGCATTGGATGTGGCCTTGATCTTTGGCGACTATGATGAATTCGACTATGCCGACCACTGGTTGCAACTTGTTAGCGACACCTCTCTTTCCGATTACAAGGAACTGAAAGGACGCATCCTTGTCAGCAAGGGGTTGTATCAAGAGAGTGAGGCCCTTTTCAACGAGCTGATAGACAGCGACCCCTACTCTGCACCTTATTGGAACCGATTGGCGATGACGCAGTTTATGGAAAACAAAATCCACGACTCCATCACCAGCAGCGAATATTCTATCGCTATCAACCCCAATGATACAGAAGCCACGTTGAACAAGGCCAACGGATTATACTATTTAGGCAACTATGAGGAGGCACAAAAATACTACCAGCGCTATGGTGAGCTGGATACAACCAGCGAAACAGCAGAATTGTTTCAGGCCTTATGTCTGCTCAACATGGGGTGTTGGGAGGAGGCGTTGCCTCATTTGGAGCATGCTGCCGAGAAAGCAGAAAAGTGTCAGAACGTCCGTGGGCAACATGAAGTCTATATGGAAATGGCCTTTGCCTACAGTCATCTCGGCAGGATGCAAGAAAGCCTCCAATGTTTGGAGAAGCTGTTGCGTCTGAAAACCGTTGATGCCAACGAATTGCTGGTTATCAAAGGGCATGTCTATTTGGAGAACAACCACTACACTGAAGCCATTGAGTGCTTTAAGCAAGCCCTGTATGACTCCCAACTCGATCCGTTCATTCTTTTCAAAATGGCCGTATCGGTCTTTGACTGTGGCTATCTTGGAATGGCAAAGAATGTTTTACAAGTTCTTTTTAACCGAACTTCTGATGAATGGACAGACGGCTATGCCTATATGGCTCGCTGCTGCTACGAGTTGGGCGAAAAAGAGGAATGTCGCAAATACCTCGCCATCGCGGTAGAGAAAAACCCCGATGAGGCCAGTTCTATGTTTGCAGACTTGTATCCAGAGGATGCTACACCAGCGGATTATTTGAAGACAGACCCCGCCCCACATAAAAAGAAGGTGTAACCCACCAGATTGAACTGTAAACCGTAAAAGTTAAAACGTAAACATATTATTTATGGGAGAATTTGATTTTTTTCAATTTATTATAGAACACCTCAACTACGGATGGATATTTTTTCTAATGCTGCTTGAAAGCACCGTCATCCCTGTCCCGTCTGAGTTGGTCGTATCGCCAGCAGCCTATTTTGCAGCAGAAGATGGGCAGTTGAACATTTGGTTGATCATCCTCTATGGCACCTTGGGTGCTGATTGTGGTGCCACCATCAACTACATCGCCGGTCGCTATCTGGGGCGTCCGATCATCTACCGTTTTGCCAATTCGAAATGGGGAAAGATGTGTCTGCTCAACCAAGAGAAGGTGGAGAAAAGTGAAAAGTATTTCGATAAGAACGGAGCGACAGCAACCCTTACGGGGCGTCTGATACCTGGTATCCGTCACCTGATATCCATTCCTGCAGGTATGGCCCGCATGAACTTCTGGCGGTTCTTATTCTTCACCACGCTGGGTGCTGGTGTCTGGAACTGTATCTTAGCAGCATTAGGATGGTGGCTCAACAGTTTTGTACCAAGAGAAGAGCTGGAGGCAACCATCGACCGATACAGCGAATACATCAAGTACGTGATTCTCGGACTTGTTGCACTCGCAATCATCTATTTCGTTGGGAAGTATTTGGTGAAGAGGAGTAAGGAGAAAAGGAATAAGGAGTAAGAAGCCTCACTCCTGTAGGTTAACCTTCTGAGAACTGTTTGATGCGCTGTTCCTCAGACAGTTTACAAATCAAGAGTGTGCCGTTTTTCTCTGCTACGATGCAGTCCTCCAATCCCTGGATTACGACTCTCTTCTCTTCTGCCGTGTGGATGATACAATTCTTGGTGTCATATAAAGATACGTTCTGTCCGATGATGGCATTGCCGTAGAGGTCGCGCTTGCTTTGCATCAACAAACTGCCCCATGTACCCAAGTCGCTCCATCCGAAATCTGCAGGACAAACAAATATTTCATCCGCTTTCTCCATAATGGCATAGTCAACGCTGATACTCTCACACTCAGGATAGCGCAGGTTGACTTGCTCCTGTTCGGCAGGTGTGGCATACACATCGCGCATCGATTCGAAGATGCGTGCGATGGAAGGCTGATAGATACGGAAAGCGTTCACGATGGTGGACACATTCCAAACGAAGATACCTGCATTCCAGAAGAAATTATTCTGCTTGATATAGCGTGTGGCTGTTGCCAAATCAGGTTTCTCGCGGAAGGTATCCACGCGGAAGATTTCCTTGTTGCGGGCACTTGCCGACGACAAATCGGCTTGGATATATCCGTAACCAGTTTCAGGACGATTGGGCTTAATGCCTAACGTCACAATCGTATCGGTTCCATTGGTGAAGCGCAGACATTGATTGATGACGCGACGGAATTCAGCGATATCGGTAACAATATGGTCGCTTGGTGTCACAACCATATTGGCAGACGGGTCGGCCTCTTTGACACGCCAACTGACATAAGCAATGCACGGCGCTGTGTTTCGCCGACATGGTTCGCTGAGAATATTGCCGACAGGTATCTCTGGCAGCTGTTCCTTGACGATGCCAGCATACCGCTCATTGGTTACCACCCAAACATTCTCTGGTCGGGTAATACTATCGAAACGGTCATAGGTAAGCTGCAGCAATGTTCGACCAACGCCCAATACATCAATAAACTGCTTGGGTTTTTCTTCTGTACTCATCGGCCAAAAGCGGCTTCCTATGCCACCAGCCATAATAACGACGTGATTGTTTGTCTTTCCCATCTTTTCAACCTTTTTATATAATAGAGACGGCAAAGATAAACAAAAATTATGAAAAGAAAATAATTCTCTCATATTTTTCTTAAAAAAATGCAACTTGAAACTTTATCTCGATGATATTGATAATCCTTTGAGATTTTGTCTCGAAAGTACTCACGTTCGGAAAATTGCAAATAAATTTGCATTTTCGCTCACTTAATCGTACCTTTGCCCATTCAAAATAGAAAATGGTATGGAACAACCCATTATAGCAGGCCCATGTGTCATTGAGTCACAGGAATTATTGGAGACGGTGGCGAAAGAATTGGTAAGACTCAACAAGCTTTTCAATATCGATATCATCTTTAAGGCATCATTCGACAAGGCCAATCGTACATCGACACACTCCTTTCGTGGTCCTGGAATGGAGAAGGGATTGCAGATGCTGGCAGACATCAAATCGAAATATGGTTTGCGCGTGCTGACCGACATTCATGAGAGCTATCAGGCAGCTCCCGTAGGTGAGGTTGCCGATGTTGTTCAGATACCTGCGTTTCTATGCCGACAAACAGATTTGCTCAAAGCGGCAGCACGAACAGGACGCATTGTCAACATCAAGAAAGCACAGTTTATGAGTGGTCGCGATATGCGCTATCCTGTTGAAAAAGTGAAAGATGCTGGTGCACAAGATGTATGGCTCACCGAACGTGGCAATTCTTTCGGATACAACAACCTTGTGGTTGACTTCCGCAATATCGACGACATGCTTCAGATTGTACCTACCGTTATCATGGATTGCACCCATAGCGTGCAACGACCGAGTGCCGGAGACGGCAAGACGAGCGGCGATCGACGCTTTGTTCCGTCGATGGCATTAGCAGCGAAAGCCTTTGGCGCTACAGGTTGGTTCTTTGAAGTCCACCCCACTCCAGACGAAGGAATGAGTGATGCTGCCAACATGTTGGAAATTAAAAAGTTAGAAGATGTCATTCGTTCTATACTACAAACTCCGAATGTATCTCCACAACATCAATAGAAATGAAAAAAATCAGAACATACGCCATCCAATGTATCAAAGATGAGGCTCAGGCAACTCTAAATCTGATTCCTCAACTTGACGACAATTTCGACCGCGCCGTACAGATGATGTTCAACTGTCACGGAAAGATTATCGTGACAGGTGTGGGGAAAAGCGGGCACATCGGAGCAAAGATTGCAGCCACGTTGTCATCAACTGGCACCCCCGCCTTCTACATCAACCCCCTCGATGTCTTTCATGGCGATTTGGGTGTGATGACGAAAGACGATGTCGTATTGGCTTTGAGCAATTCCGGTCAGACCGACGAACTGCTTCGATTCATTCCCTTGGTGCTCCACATGAATATTCCCATCGTAGGCATCAGCGGAAATCCACAATCGCTATTGGCCAAATACTCTGATGCCCACATCACCGTGAAAGTAGAGAAAGAAGCCTGTCCGCTGAATCTGGCACCAACAAGCAGCACGACAGCAGCACTCGTGATGGGCGATGCCATCGCCATCGCACTCATGGAGATGCGACATTTCAAGCCACAAGACTTTGCCCATTTCCATCCTGGCGGTGAACTGGGTAAACGTTTGCTGACAACCGCCACCGATGTGATGCGCACCAACGACCTCCCTGTTATTCCGAAAGAAATGCACTTGGGTGAAGCCATCATCCATGTGAGCAAGGGAAAACTCGGATTGGGAGTATCGTTAGACGAGAACGAGCAGGTATGCGGTCTGATTACTGATGGTGATATCCGTCGAGCAATGGAGAAATGGCAGGCAGAATTCTTCAACCACACCGTTGACGACATCATGACACGCAAGCCAAAGACCGTATTGCCTACGACGAAGATTACGGAGATTCAGCGCATCATGCAAAAATACAAAATCCACACGGTGCTTGTCGTTGACAAAGAACAACACCTGTTGGGTATCGTTGACCATTATTCATGTATGATATGAACCATAAAACAATTACCTTATACTTGCTGCTCAGCATCTCGTTGCTGAGTTATGCCCAGACAAGTGACTCACTTATTGTCAAACAGTTACGCGAACGGGGTGTCACCTTTTCGCACAATAATGCCGTCACCTTGTTGATGAGCGGACAGGAAAAGTTTGACGATATGTTTGCCGCCATCCGACAGGCAAAGAAGAGTGTGCATCTCGAATACTTCAATTTCCGCAATGACTCCATCGCCAGCTTGCTGTTCGACATCCTCGCAGAGAAAGCCAAACAAGGTATTGAAGTGCGGGCATTGTATGATGGTTTCGGCAACTCGTCCAATAACCAGCCGCTGAAGAAAGAACACGTGGAGAAAATACGCCAAACAGGTGTGCAGCTCTATGAGTTCAACCCAGTACGTTTTCCATGGATAGACGATATCTTCAACCGAGACCACCGGAAGATTGTCGTGATTGACGGAAAAATCGCTTACACAGGCGGTATGAACGTAGCCGACTACTACATCAACGGAACGGAAGTTGTAGGTGAATGGCACGATATGCATTGCCGCATCGAGGGCGACGAGGTGAACACCTTACAGAAAATATTTCTGCGCATGTGGAAAAAGGTAACTGGCGAAGACATTCACGGGCCTCAGTATTATCGAGGTTTGGGAGATACCAGCTACATCACTGGGTTAAAGCCTGACACAACGGCTACGGCAGGACAGAAGATGATAGGTATCATCAACCGCGAACCACATGTCACCAAAGCCATTATTCGCGATTTCTACCTCAATGCCATCAACGATGCGCAAGACACCATCAAACTCATCAACCCATATTTCACACTGAACCACAAGTTGAAGAAAGCCTTGAAGAATGCTGTCAAACGAGGCGTGAAAGTAGAACTCATGCTGTCGGTCAAGAGTGATATTCCCCTGACCCCCGACTGTGGTTTCTACAATGCCCACAAACTGATGAAAGCCGGTGTGGAAGTATGGATGTACAAACCTGGATTCCATCACACAAAAATCATCATGGTCGATGGACGTTTCTGTACCGTCGGCAGTGCCAACCTCAATGCACGCAGCCTGCGATGGGATTATGAGGAGAATGCTGTTATCATCGACCCACACACCACAAAGGAACTCTGCGACCTTTTTGACCGCGAAAAAGCCGACAGTTTCAAACTAACAGAAGAAAAGTGGAAACAATGGCGTTCGCCCTCAAAACGATTCAGAGGATGGTTTGCCCATCTGTTAGCTCCGTTCCTATAGTACAAAACTTTTTCGATTTCTTTTTATATCTTGCTGATATCGACGTAACCGTTTATGACGGCATAGATGGTCAATGAAGAAACACTCTTCATATCAAGTTTTTCCATGATATTCTTCCGATGGGTGATAACCGTGGTAATGCTGATATGAAGGAGGCTGGCGATTTCCTTGTTGAGATAACCTTGTACGATCAACGACAGCACTTCTATCTCTCTATCCGACAGCACCTTTGCTTGAGGCATTCGTGGCATCGGAGGAAGATTACGACCGTCACCATGAGCATTTTGCACCATCTGTAGGAGCTTTCTGACCAGTTCGTCTTCAGGAATTTGCACACAGAGGCAATGGAAATCTGATAACTGAGCATTGGGGTCTGTCGTGATCGTCAATACAATCGTTTGACGACGATAAGTTAAGAAAAACTGCCGATTCTCCAATACGATGGACATTGCAACGAAATAATGGAAATAATTCTCCATTCCTTCCTGCTGCAGCTCATCCAAAGATGAAAACACATCGACCTCCATGATAGGCATAAGGGTTTGCAGCATCTGCCTTAAACCCATCGCAGCCAACGTATTGGTATCAACGATGGCCACTTGCGGACGTACGTTTTTCATCATCTCTGGATTCATATTCCCATTTAAAAATGCAAAGGTAGTGCAAACCGAAGACAATACAAAATAAAAATCGTTTTATTTTTATCGTTAAGGTGCAGCCTACCTTCGACGAAGTCCAAAGGTAGTGCAAACCGAAGACAATACAAAATAAAAGGATACGAAAATTACTTTCCACCTAATTATTATGGTTAATGAATGTTTAATCGTTTGTCATTCTACCGAAATATTGTAAATTTGCCATTTGAAATTCTTAATTGTGCGAAAAATGAAAAAGATATTGATGATCGGAATGATGTGTTTGCCCCTGACAATGATGGCGCAAACCGAAATAACAAAATCACAAACAGACCGCGTGGCAGAACTGCAAGCCGAAGCTGCAGCGAAAGCAAAAGCAGCACAGGAAGCTGCTGAGGCTGCACAAAAGGCAGCTCGCGAGGCTCAGGAAGCAGCAGAAAAAGCTGCCATAGAAGCTAGAAAAGCCGAACAAGCGGAATTGGAGCAAACAAAGAAGGCACAACAGGAAGCTAAGAAAGCAGAAGAAGCAAGAAAGGCTGAAGAAGCAAAGAAGGCTGAAGAAACTAAGAAGGCTGAAGAAACTAAAGACACCTGGACTGCTCCAGCCACAAACAACGAATGGGTAGTTCCGGAAACAAAGAAAGAAGTAACCACGAACGTTACTCAGAAACAAGCTAAAGCTAAAGAGAAAGCCGAGAAACTGGAAAAGAATGCACCCTATTTGGTTGACAATGCTGTACCAGTTATCGATGGCGAGGTACAATGGACTCATCATATTTCTGCACCAGGTAAAAGTGCCAAACAACTCTACGATGCAATGTTCACCTTCCTCGACAACATGACACACGAAGAAAACCAGCTGGAACGCAGCAAAGTGGCGATCGTCAACGAGAAGAAACACTCCATTGCAGCCACCTTCCAAGAGTGGCTGGTATTCTCACAAAACTTTATTTCTTTAGATCGCACGAAGTTATCATACGTGCTGCAAGTGAACTGCACCGACGGAAACGTAGATGTGATTATGAGTCGAGTAAGTTATATCTATGAAGTAGCAGGAAAACCAGAGAACTATAAGGCAGAGGAATGGATTACCGACAAATATGCCGTCAACAAGAAACATACAAAATTGCTGCCTATTTCCGGTAAGTTCCGCCGCAAGACCATTGACCGTAAGAACGAAGTATTCAAGAATATGGAGGAGGCTGTGAAATGAACAAAGACCTCGTTTTCAAAATCCGCCAGATTCTGAACCTGATATTCATCCTTGCCGTCATTGCAGGAATTTGTGTCTATTTCTTTAGTGACAATCAGACCTTTGCGCTGCTGATTTTCCTTACTGCCGTAGTCTTTAAAATGGCAGAATCAATATTACGAATGCTTCATAAATGAACAAACGACATCTCATATTGATACTCATGACCGCCATCGTGAGTATTGCTACTGCACAGGAATTCAGGGAATTTGGTGATGACGGACCGCTTGGTACTGCGGACAAGAATTTTGGCAGATCGGACAGCATTCAAAGTCAGCACAAAGAAATTCCGAAAGGATTGAAGGTGTGGACCATCGACGAACGCTTTGGCGACCGTACGTTTACGGTGCCCGATACCGTTAGCCACATGTACATGAACACAATCTTCACGACAGGTCTGCGTGGAGAATACAACACATTGGGCAGTCTTGGGTCTCCGCGCCAGAACCGTATCTTCATTGACAGAAAGGTAGGCGACATAGGCTTCCTGTTTACACAGCCCTATACCTATTTTCTGACACCTGTGGAGGATTTCCATTTCACGAACACCCTCTCCCCTATTACGAACCTGTCGTACAATACCTGCGGCAACCATACCAATGGTGAAGACCACTTCAAGGCTTTCTTTGCCGTCAATGCCGGCAAACGTTTGGGATTCGGCTTTAAGTTCGACTATTTGTACCAACGAGGTTACTACTCTAACCAACAGGCATCGTTCTTCGACTACACAATGTTCGGGTCTTATCTGGGTGAACGCTATCAGGCCCATCTGCTGATGTCAACCAATCACATGAAACTGTCTGAAAATGGCGGTATCACCAACGATGAATATGTGACGCATCCCGAGGCAACCCAGGAAAGCTACTCGGAGGAAGAAATCCCGACGGTACTCAGCCAGAACTGGAACCGTAACGACAACCAACATATCTTTTTCAACCATCGTTATAGTTTGGGATTCACCAGAAAGGTGAAGATGACCGAAGACGAAATCAAAGCCCGCAAGTTTGCCATTGAGTCACAAAAGGAGAATGCTGCCGCAGATGCGAAGGAGAAAGCCGAGAAAAACGCTAAACGCGATGGTCGCACGTTCGATGAAAAAGAATTCACGAAGGAGCAAGCGTTAAAAGGTCGTCCGGAAAATGCCACCATTGCTGGTGATGAGCCTACACTGAATAAGACCAAAAATACAGACAGCCGCATTTCCGTTGACAGCAAAGAGCAAGCCGATAGTTTACTTGCTGCCCAGGCACCCCTTCCTCCTGCAGAAGAGGAATGGATGAAGGACGAATATGTGCCTGTCACCAGTTTTATCCATACGGTAAAATTCGACAACTATCGTCGTATCTATCAGGCATACGACACCCCAACAGACTTCTATCTGAACAATTACAACGTCCCGAACATTTTCCAGGGTGACTCCATTTATGACAAGACCAAACATTGGGAATTGAAGAACACGTTAGCCGTTGCTCTACTGGAAGGTTTCAACAAATGGGCGAAAGCAGGCGTCAAGCTCTTTGCTTCCTATGACATTAGGCATTACACCCTGCCCAACGACCAAGACGGTTGGACATCATACAACGAGAATTCATTCAACGTAGGCGGACAAATCAGCAAGACGCTTGGCAAGACCGTTCATTATAACGCGCTGGCAGATATCGGCGTGGTGGGCGACCGTGCGGGAGATATTAAAATTGACGCCAATGCCGATGTAAACTTCCGACTCTTCAACGACACCATACAGTTGGCAGCTAAAGGTTTTTTCTACACTTATCGGCCAGAATTCTATTATTCAAACTTTCACGCCAAACATTATTGGTGGGACAACGACAACATATCCAAAATCACCCATTCCCGAATAGAAGGACTCTTCTCGCTCAAACGCACACGAACTCAATTGCGTGTGGCATTCGACGAAATCAAGAACTACACCTATTTAGGAATGGCATACGACGTAACCAGCGACTACTCGCGTGCCAACAACATGGTTGCCGTACGACAATGTAACGACGCCATCACCTTGTTGACACTACAGTTAAAACAAGACTTCACCCTGGGTATTGTCAATTGGGAAAACGAAATCACCTATCAGCACAGCACTAAGGAAAACATCCTTCCCGTGCCAACCCTGAATATCTATACCAACCTGTTCCTGCGTTTTAAAATTGCAAGAGTATTGAAATGCGACTTGGGAGCCGATATGCGCTATTTCACCAAATATTATGCACCCGACTACTCGCCAGGACTGGGACAGTTTGCCATTCAGGAAACGGAAGCAAGCCGCGTGAAAGTGGGCAACTACCCACTTGTCAATGTATATGCAAACTTCCATTTGAAGCAAACACGTTTCTTTGTGATGCTGAGTCATGTGAACCACAGCGAAGGCGGCAACTACTTCCTCACACCGCACTATCCTCTGAACACACGCTTGTTCCGATTCGGTGTCAGTTGGAACTTCTTTAATTAATCCCTCCATTCTCTGCAAAGAGATAAATCGTGAAGACACAATGGAAATGCAACCAAAATATGTAAGCCTCGACCTGATGGAGTTTGTTGAAACTACCATTCTGCCTCGATATACAGCATTCGACAAAGCGCACAACCTGTCGCATGTCACCAATGTGATGAAGCGCTCCGTTGAACTGGCAAAGATGCTGGGAGCAGACATCGATATGGCTTACACCATAGCAGCTTATCACGACTTGGGTTTAGAAGGTCCGCGTGCCATCCATCATCTTACCAGTGGGAAAATCCTCATGGCCGATGCACGCTTGAAACGCTGGTTCTCCTCCGACCAAATCAATTTGATGAAAGAAGCTGTCGAGGACCATCGTGCATCAGCAAGTCATGCTCCACGCAGTATTTACGGGAAGATTGTAGCAGAGGCAGACCGCAACCTTGAACCAGAAACGGTATTCCGTCGTACCATACAGTTTGGCATCAACCATTATCCGGAAAAAACAAAGGAGGAACAATGGGAACGGTTTATGGAGCACATGCAAAACAAATATTCATCGCATGGCTACATCAAATTGTGGTTGCCCAACTCTCCAAATGCCAAACAGCTCAACGAGATACGAGCTTATATCGCAGAACCCAATCGCTTGCGCCCACTCTTCGACCGGTTGTTTGAAGAGGAAAAGGAATAGAATATTTAGGAGGACCTAGGAAATCTTAGGACTTTATAGAATATCCTAGAACAACCTAGAACAACCTAGAACAACCTAGAACATCCTAGGACATCCTAGAAAATCCTAGAAATACCCTAAATAATGCAATACGACAGCAAAGATAACAATAAGAATGATTGTTACAACTGTTCGGAACAGGCAACTTGCCACTTTTTTGATGAGCAGTATGCCCACGACCAATGCTATCAGCAATCCTATGTAATATCCAAAATTATCCATTTTACTTGTTATTCATAATAAATTTAAAATCATTGGGAACTGGTGTCTCAAACTCCATACGCTGATGTGTTACAGGATGATAGAAGCATAGCACATAGGCGTGAAGGCACAGACGGTGAATGGGATTGTCACCATTACCATATTTCACATCACCGCAGACGGGATGCCCCATATCGGCAGAGTGTACACGAATTTGATTCTTCCGTCCTGTTTCTAAACGATATTCCACCAGCGAATGATCCGCTGTGCGAGCAAGTGTATGGAAATGGGTAACAGCATACTTTCCACCATTGTCAACGGGTGATGAATAAGTAACATACGCCTTATTGTCTTTCAACCAATTGGCAATCGTACCTTCATCGTCTTCCATCTCTCCACTAACAACAGCTACGTATCGGCGGTCGTAAACAATCTGGTGCCATTCATGTTCTAATATCTGCTCCGTTGTCATGTCCTTGGCATAAATCATCAAACCGCTGGTGTCGCGATCCAAACGGTGGACGACATGTGCCGTACAATTCTGACGAGTCTTGCGGAAATAATCATCCAACACGGTCTTTACATTTAAAGAAGAATGGCCAGCTGCCATCGAGAGGATGCCAATATTCTTCTCTACAACCACTAGATAGCGATCTTCATAGACGATTTTCACATAACGGCTTTTGAACTGGTCGTTCTTCTTAGTCTGACTAACTGCAACTTTCATGCCGGGTTGTAACAGAAAATCGAACTGGGTAACAACCTTGCCGTTTACCTTTATACCCCTCCCCTGTAGCGTAGCCTTCACCTTCGAACGACTCTGCTGCAAATGATTCAGCAACCATTCCAACAGCGGTGAATCTTCCTTTACCGTGTAATGGTCGTAGCGATCTTGTTGCTGCTGATACTGATTCCTATTTTTCATTTTTCAAAATGTTGATAGTCAAACTGTTTATATTGATGCGCTTTGTCATCAGTTGCGAATTTTGTATGCAAAGATAGTTTAATTCAAAGACTTAGCAAAGAAATAATTGAAAAAACAATCGTAACACGAGAATTATGAATGATGAATTGTGAATTATGAATTAATTGATTACCTTTGCAGGCGATGAGTGAAGAGAAAAGTACACAACTGTTAGAGCAGCACCACATCAAACCTACTGCCAACCGTATCGTCATTGCCAAAGCTTTGGCGGCAGCAAGCCGTCCGCTTTCGCTGACAGAACTGGAACAAAAGATTCTGACGATTGACAAATCGAATATTTTTCGTGCACTTAACATCTTCAAGGAAAACCATTTGGTACATGTAATAGATAGTGTGGAAGGAACGAAATACGAACTATGCCACAGCCATCATCCGATGCACGATGAAGACCTGCATCCCCACTTCTACTGCGAGCGTTGCCAGCAAACTTACTGCCTTGACAATATGCCCTTGCCGCGAGTAGATATACCAAAAGGTTATACTATGCATTCTATCAATATGATTGTCAAAGGAATCTGTCCTGAATGTCAATCACGAAAAGACAACTGAAAGAAAAGTTATTTTTTTCTTTGTATTGTCTTCGGTTTTCATTAACTTTGCACCCTCATAAAATATAATAAGGTATTAGGCAACATGATAACAGTTACAAATCTTGCTATTCAATTCGGAAAAAGAGTTCTTTACAAAGACGTAAACATCAAGTTCACGCCTGGTAACATTTATGGTATTATCGGTGCTAACGGAGCTGGTAAATCTACCCTTCTAAAAGCCATCAGCGGGGAGTTGGAAGCCAACAAAGGAACGATCGAACTGGCACCCGGTGAACGTCTGTCGGTTTTGGAACAGGACCACTTCAAATTTGATGCGTTCTCAGTTATGGACACCGTACTGCAAGGTCACGCTCCACTTTGGAAAAACATGAAAGAGCGTGAAGCACTCTACGCAAAAGAGGAGATGACGGAGGAAGACGGCAACCGAGCTGCCGACCTGGAACTGAAATTTGCCGAGATGAATGGTTGGGAGGCTGAGAGCGAAGCTGCGCAATTGTTGCAGAACCTCGGTGTAAAAGAACCTCAGCACTATAAGATGATGTCGGAATTGTCAAACAACGAAAAGGTACGCGTGATGCTGGCTAAAGCATTGTTCGGACATCCTGACAACTTGCTTCTCGACGAGCCTACCAACGACCTCGACCTCGATACCGTACAATGGCTGGAGGAATACCTGAGCAGTTTGGAACAATGTGTGCTGGTAGTCAGCCACGACCGTCACTTCCTAGATGCTGTATCAACCCAAACGGTGGATATCGACTTTGGCAAGGTGACCGTTTTCTCCGGAAACTACTCATTCTGGTATGAAAGTTCACAGTTGGCACTTCGTCAGGCTCAGAATCAGAAGATGAAAGCTGATGAGAAACGCAAACAATTGGAAGAATTTATCCGTCGTTTCTCTGCAAACGTGGCGAAATCAAAACAGACCACATCCCGTAAGAAGATGCTGGAGAAACTCAACGTTGAAGAAATCACACCATCAACACGTAAATATCCAGGTATCATCTTCCAAATGGAACGCGAGCCAGGCAACCAGATCTTAGAGGTTGAAGGACTGAAAGCTGTTGATACCGATGGTACTGTTTTGTTTGACAATGTGTCATTCAACATTGAGAAAGGACAAAAGACGGTGTTCCTCTCACATAACCCAAAGGCGATGACTGCATTGTTTGAGATTATCAATGGCAATCGTGAACCACAAGCTGGCACCTACAAATGGGGTATCACCATCACTACTGCTTATCTCCCACTCGACAATACGGAATTTTTCCAAAGCGAATTAAACCTCGTGGAATGGCTGAGCCAGTATGGACCAGGCAACGAGGTCACCATGAAAGGATTCCTTGGCCGTATGCTCTTCAAACAAGAGGAAGTGGAGAAAAAGGTAAATGTCCTTTCCGGAGGTGAGAAGATGCGCTGTATGATTGCTCGCATGCAGTTGAAAAATGCCAACTGTCTGATTCTTGATACACCAACCAATCATCTGGATTTGGAATCTATTCAGGCATTCAACAACAACCTCATTAGTTTTAAGGGAAACATCCTCTTTGCTTCTCACGACCACGAATTCATCAATACGGTGGCTAATCGCATCATCGAGTTGACCCCCAACGGCACCATCGACAAGCTAATGACCTATGATGACTACATCTATGATGAAAGTATCAAGGAGCAAAAAGCCAAAATGTATGGGGAATAAAGAGAGAAGGTGTTAGGAGAAGAAAATTGGCACAATATTTGCAAGGAGATTCTTAAAGGCCATGAGGTCTTAAAGTATCTAATAAATAATAATTATGAGCAAGAAAGAAAAAAAAATCAAAATAGAAGATGGTAACGAAACCTTTGAAAACGAAGATGTTACCCTTGAAAACGGTGTAGAAGAACCTGAAGTTTCCGTCGTTGAAGACGAAGAAACTGAAGAGGAAAACACCGAAGACAATACTGAGAAAGATCCACTAGAAGCTGCTTTGGACGAAAATGCCAAACTACGTGACCAGTTGCTACGCACCATCGCTGAGTTTGAAAACTACAAGAAACGTACCTTGAAAGAAAAGGCAGAGTTGATACTCAATGGTGGTGAAAAAACCATAACTGCAGTACTTCCCGTGCTTGATGATTTTGAACGTGCAATTGCCGATCAAACGGAAGATCCGAAAGCCATCAAAGAAGGTATGGAGCTTATCTTCCATAAGTTTGTAAAAACACTCGAAGGACTGGGTGTCAAGAAAATAGAGACCGAAGATGCAGACTTCAATGTCGATTTCCACGAAGCAATCGCGATGGTTCCAGGAGTGGGAGACGACAAAAAAGGTAAGGTAATCGACTGTGTGCAGACAGGCTATACGCTGAACGACAAAGTCATCAGACATGCTAAAGTTGCAGTAGGACAGTAATCATTGAGAATCGTGACAATTGAGAATTGACAATTAAATGGCACAGAAAAGAGACTATTACGAGGTGCTGGGCGTCAGCAAAAACGCTACAGAAGATGAAATCAAGAAGGCCTATCGAAAGATAGCCATCAAATATCACCCCGACCGCAATCCTGACGACAAGAGTGCAGAAGAGAAGTTCAAGGAGGCAGCAGAAGCATACGATGTGCTGCACGACCCACAGAAACGTCAGCAGTACGACCAGTTTGGCTTCGATGGTCCCAATATGGGAGGATTCGGCGGATTCGGAGGAGGAGCAGGATTCTCGATGGATGATATCTTCTCGATGTTTGGCGATGTGTTTGGTGGACATGGAGGTTTCGGAGGATTCGGAGGCGGCGGTCGTCGCCAACCTGCTCAATATCGCGGTTCCGACCTTCGTCTGAAAGTTCGTCTCACGTTACAAGAGATTTCAACTGGTGTTACGAAAAAATTCAAGGTACGCAAAGATGTCACCTGCAATCATTGTCATGGAACAGGAGCTGAAGCAGGTAGCGGAAGCGAGACTTGTCCGAACTGTCACGGTTCGGGCGTAGAAATACGTACCAAACAGAGTATCTTCGGTATGATGCAGACACAGACAACTTGTCATGTATGCGGTGGTGAAGGTAAAATCATCAAAAATAAATGTCAACATTGTCACGGAGAAGGTATTGTCAAAGGTGAGGAAGTTGTAGAAATCAATATTCCTGCAGGTGTAGCCGAAGGTATGGTCGTCAATGTACCAGGAAAAGGTAATGCCGGCAAGCATAATGGAATCACAGGTGACATTCAGGTGTTTATCGAAGAAGAACCGAATGACACATTTATCCGCGATGGCAACAATCTGCTTTATAATCTGTTGCTCGACTTCCCGACAGCAGCGCTGGGCGGTGTTGTAGAAATTCCGACTATCGAGGGAAACAACGTCAAAATCAAGATAGAACCTGGCACACAGCCTGGTAAGACACTTCGTCTGCGCGATAAAGGACTAAAGCCTGTACAAGGCTACGGAAACGAAAAAGGCGATCTGATTGTCAATATCAGTATCTATGTACCGAAAGAACTGTCGAAAGAAGAAAAAAATGCCATTGAACAGTTCAAGGACAGCGACAACTTCAAAGGCGATAAAGCCACAGAGCAGAGTATCTTCCAGAAGTTCCGCAATTACTTCTCATAAATCAGCAAAACGTCAACTGTAAAACTGTCAACAATGACATACAAGGAGACCATAGAATATCTATACAATAGCACCCCTGTTTTCGAACATGTGGGTGCTTCTGCTTATAAGGAAGGATTGGAAAACACATGGATATTGGACAAGCATTATGGTCATCCGCATCGTCAATATCAAACCATCCATGTGGCAGGAACAAACGGCAAAGGTTCCTGTTCTCACACCATTGCTTCCATCTTGCAGGAAGCTGGTTATAAGGTAGGACTATACACATCTCCTCATCTTGTAGATTTCCGCGAACGAATCCGTATTAACGGAAAGTGTATCAGCAAGAAATACGTTGTTGACTTCGTGGAAAATTTTATCCGTTGGAACAACTCTCCATCACCAGTCAACCAACACCCATCACCCAATATTTCCAAACGACCAAACGACCAAACCACCAAACGACCAAACGTCTATATCCCTCCTTCTTCGAACTGACAACAGCACTTGCCTTCAAGTATTTTGCTGATGAACAAGTAGATGTTGCCGTGATAGAAGTAGGTCTCGGCGGCCGCCTCGACTGCACCAATATCATCACCCCTATCCTATCTATCATCACCAACATCTCTTTCGACCATACAGGATTACTCGGTGACACATTAGCAAAGATTGCTGCAGAGAAAGCCGGCATCATCAAGCATGGTGTGCCTGTCGTCATTGGTGAATATACCGATGAAACCCGTCCCGTCTTTGAAGAAAAAGCAACGGCAGTCGGTGCACCGATATTCTTTGCCCAGGATGAAGATGAACTGGGAAGTGACCTTGATTTCGAACTCAAAGGCGACTACCAAGCACGCAACAAACAGACGATTTTAACTGCGTTGAAAGTCTTACGAGAGAGTAAAACGAACCTCGTTCCCTCGCTCTCCCACTCACTCGTTCCCACGACAATAAGGAACGGCCTCGCCAATGTTTGCAAGAACACAGGATTGATGGGACGCTGGCAAATCATTCAGGAACATCCGAAAGTCATTTGCGACACAGGACACAACATAGGAGGATGGCGATACCTCAGCAAACAAATTGCAGCCGAACCCTGCCAACAGTTGCGTATCGTTTTCGGAATGGTCGATGACAAAGACATTGATGCCGTTATGGAGTTGTTGCCCAAACATGCCGTATTCTATTGGACACAAGCAGACAATCATCGTGCTATTCCAGCCGATAGCGTTGCGCAAAAAGCTGAGTCGCACCAACTCAATGGTCGCATATATAATAAGGTAGAAGATGCCTACCACGCAGCGATTGCAGATGCATCACCCGACGACTTTATCTTTGTAGGGGGCAGCAGCTATATTGTTGCCGATTTCCTGACAGCTATTTTGTAGCCAAAATCCCAATTATTATCATAAAAAGAACCTGCGATTAAATGTTTTTAACTCAACGCAGGTCTTTTTTTTTGTATTCATTTGTCATTGTCGATATTTTTTTGTTACTTTGCAACAATCTATTATCATTAACTAAAACCGAAGATAATGAACACAAATGAAACAGAAAACCTCTGTGGTTTGAAACGTGTTGATTTTCAGACCACTATCAATGGTAAGCAAACAGATTTATATATTCTGAAAAACAATCTCGGCTACGAGGTTGCAGTAACAAACTACGGAGGCGCTATTGTAGCCATCATGGTTCCGGATCAAAACGGGAATGTGGCCAACGTTATTCAAGGACATGACAACATTCAAGATGTCATCAACTCACCAGAGCCTTTTCTTTCAACCCTTATCGGACGCTATGGCAACCGCATCAAGGAAGGTAAGTTCCAGTTGAACGGCAAGGAATACCAACTCGCCATCAACAATGGTCCAAATGCCCTACACGGTGGTCCTACAGGTTTCCACACCCGTGTATGGGAAGCCAATCAGGTCAACGATCATGCCGTTGTGCTGAAATATGTCAGCTCATACGGAGAGGAAGGATTTACGGGTGAGGTTACGGTATGGGTAGCCTATACGTTTACCGATGACAACGAACTGATTATCAAATACCAGGCGACCACTAATAAGAAGACGATTATCAACCTGACACATCATGGCTATTTCAGTTTGCAAGGAATCGCCAACCCTACCCCAGCGGTTGATAATCAGGTATGCGAAATCAATGCAGACTTTTATTTACCCATTGATGAAACTTGCATCCCAACGGGTGAGATTCTGAAAGTAAAAGAAACACCGTTCGACTTCACACAGCCGAAAGCCATTGGACAAGACATCGATGCCGACAACGAACAGATCAAGAACGGAGCTGGCTACGATCATTGTTTCGTACTAAACAAGAAAGAGGAAGGAGAACTGTCCTTTGCAGCCCGTTTATATGAACCCGTTAGCGGCAGAACGATGGAGGTGTTTACCACAGAACCAGGTATGCAGATGTACACAGACAACTGGGCCGACGGATACAAAGGGCAACACGGAGCAACCTTCCCGCGTCGCTCGGCTGTTTGTTTCGAATGTCAGCATTTCCCTGACAGTCCCAACCATCCTTATTTCCCTTCGGTTATTCTCAACCCGGAGGAAACCTATACACAGAAGACCATTTACAAGTTTGGTGTCAAGAAATAAACACTGAACGGTTTCACATGAAATAGCAATAACAAAAAATATAAAATTCATACAATAATATGATCGCAATTGAAGAAGTAAGGAAACGCTTTATCAAGCATTTCGACGGCAAAACGGGTAGTATTTATTTTTCTCCAGGTCGCATTAACCTTATTGGAGAACATACAGACTATAATGGTGGATTCGTCTTCCCTGGTGCAGTTGACAAAGGTGTAACAGCAGAAATGCGCGTCAATGGCACAGAAGATATGGTGATGTGCTATGCCATAGATTTGAAAGACCGTGTTGACTTTCATCTCAACGATGAGAAAGGTCCGCGCACTTCATGGGCAAGATACATCTTCGGCATTGCCAAAGAGATGCAGAAACTGGGTGTTCCTGTCAAAGGATTCAATATCGCTTTCTCCGGTGATGTTCCCTTGGGAGCCGGAATGTCCTCATCGGCAGCAATGGAGAGTTGCTTTGCATGCGGACTGAACGATTTGTTTGGTGACAACAAGATATCAAAATGGGATATGGTGCTGGCTGGCCAGGCCACAGAACACAACTACTGTGGTGTAAACTGCGGTATCATGGATCAGTTTGCCAGCGTCTTTGGCGAAGAGGGAAAACTGATGCGCCTCGACTGCTACAGCCGTGAGTTTGAATACTTCCCCTTCAAGCCTGAAGGCTACAAGCTGGTGCTGTTGAATTCTTGTGTCAAACACGAACTGG
Source organism: uncultured Prevotellaceae bacterium (assembly GCA_902803475.1). GTDB lineage: Bacteria > Bacteroidota > Bacteroidia > Bacteroidales > Bacteroidaceae > Prevotella. The sequence continues at coordinate 3,984 of CADCPZ010000017.1, read as the reverse complement.
CGGGAAGCCCTTACAACGATCGTCGCAATTCCTGTGAACGAGTAGTCAAAGCTGTTGCAGCTCGCCATCCGGAAGCAATTTTCGAAACCTTGCGCGACTGCACTTGGGAACAACTGGAAGAAGTACGCAGCGAGGTAGGCGAAGAAGACTACAAACGCGCCCATTTCGTCTTGGGAGAAAAAGACCGGGTGCTGGCTGTATGCGAAGCATTGAACGCTGGCGACTACGAAACCGTTGGCAAAAAGATGTATGAGACACACGAAGGTCTCTCCAAAGAATATGAAGTCAGTTGCGAAGAATTGGATTTCCTGAACGATATCGCCAAAGAATGTGGTGTGACAGGCTCGCGCATCATGGGTGGCGGTTTTGGCGGTTGCACCATCAACCTCGTCAAAGAAGAACTGTACGAGAATTTCATTGAGACAGCACGCAGGAAATACGCAGAGAAATACAACAAATTGCCGAAAGTTATTGATGTCATCATCGGACAAGGGTCACACAAGATATGCTAATTTTTTGTATATAATCATTAAAAATGAGTGTAAATGTTGTGATTATTTAGAAAAAGTTGTATCTTTACACCAGTTTTTTACAACAACGAATAATCATACAACAAAAGAAGAAACACTTATGACAGTATTTTATCATGATTCCGAGCCGCTTCTTGTAGCCGTTGACTGCATTATCCTCGGTTTTGATGACAATAAATTGAAGATACTCATCGGCCGTCGTAAGATGGAGCCGGGTGCTGGTGAATGGTCTCTCTATGGAGGATTCGTCAAAAGGGACGAAAGTCTGAAAGATGCGGCAGAAAGAGTGTTGAGAAGTCTTACAGGCATCAAGGACATCTATATGAGACAGGTGGGCGCTTTTGGTGAACTGGATCGTGATCCAGGCGACCGCGTCATTTCTGTTGTCTATTGTGCCCTAATCAATGTGGCTGACTACGACAACACTTTGTTAGACAAGTACGGACTCACGTGGGTCGATATGGACGAGATGCCAAAACTGTACTCCGACCACAATAAGATGGTCAAACAGGCCATTGAGCAACTGCGGCGACACATCAAGACGGAACCGCTGAGTTTCAATCTTCTGCCCGACCTCTTCACCTTGACACAGCTGCAGAATGTCTATGAAGCCATTCTGGGTGAAGAACTTGACAAGCGTAATTTCCGCAAGCGCATCAAGCAAATCGACTTCATTGAAAAGACCGATTTGATTAACAAGAAAACCTCCAAACGAGGAGCTGCGCTCTATCGCTTCAACGAGAAAGAGTACAAAAATGATCCAAAATTCAAATTATAATATCTAATACGAATCATTATGAACGATAAGGCATTCATGAAACGTGCAGCTGATAACATCCGTATCCTCGCTGCATCAATGGTAGAGAAAGCAAAGTCCGGACACCCTGGTGGTGCAATGGGTGGTGCCGACTTTATCAATGTGCTTTTCTCTGAATTCTTAGTCTATGACCCAGAGAATCCACAATGGGAAGGACGCGACCGTTTCTTCCTTGACCCAGGTCACATGTCACCGATGCTGTACTCTGCCCTTGCCCTGCAGGGATGGTTTACACTCGACGAACTGAAAGAGTTCCGTCAGTGGGGTTCGCCTACCCCAGGACACCCTGAGCGCGACCTCAATCGCGGCATCGAAAACACCAGCGGCCCGTTAGGACAAGGTCATACATTTGCTGCAGGTGCAGCCGTTGCAGAGAAATTCCTCGCTACAAAACTGGGCAAGGAAGTGATGCAGCATAAAATATACGCATACATCTCCGATGGTGGCGTAGAAGAGGAAATCTCACAGGGAACCGGTCGTATTGCCGGAACATTAGGATTGTCCAACCTCATCATGTTCTACGATTCCAACGACATCCAGCTCTCCACAGAAACAAAGGTGGTAATGGCTGAAGACACAGCAGCCAAATACAAAGCATGGGGTTGGAACGTGCTCACATGCAACGGAAATGACGTTGACGAAATCCGCGCTGCACTCATCGAAGCCCAAAAAGAAACCGAGCGTCCTACGATTATCATCGGTAAGACCATCATGGGTAAAGGTGCTCTTCGTGCCGATGGTACAAGCTATGAAGCTTGCATAGACACACATGGTGCTCCCCTCGGTGGCGACGCATACATTAATACAATGAAGAGTCTGGGTGCCGATCCAGAAAACCCATTCGTTATCTTCCCTGAAGTACAGGAACTCTATGCAAAGCGCAAGGAAGAGCTGAAGAAAATTGTAGCAGAGCGTAACGCACAGAAAGAGGCTTGGGCAAAGGCCAATCCTGAAAAAGCTGTCCTTTTGAAAGAATGGTTCAGCGGCAACGCCCCGAAGATTGACTGGAGTGCATGCGTTCAGAAAGAAGGTTCAGCTACACGTGCCGCCAGCGCAGCCTGTCTGGGCGTATTAGCAGAGCAGGTACCCAACATGATTTGTGCAAGCGCCGACCTGTCCAACTCCGACAAGACAGACGGCTTCCTGAAGAAGACCAAGAGCATTGTTCGTGGCGACTTCGAAGGAGCATTCTTCCAGGCAGGTGTTGCCGAGCTGACAATGGCCTGTATGTGTATCGGTATGTATCTGCACGGCGGCGTCATTCCTGCTTGCGGTACCTTCTTTGTATTCTCAGATTACATGAAACCCGCTGCACGTATGGCCGCCCTGATGGAAGTGCCCATCAAGTTTATTTGGACACACGATGCTTTCCGCGTCGGTGAAGACGGACCTACCCATGAGCCTGTTGAGCAAGAGGCACAGATTCGTCTGATGGAGAAACTGAAGAATCATCACGGCAAAGACTCCATCCGCGTCTTCCGTCCGGCTGACGCAGACGAAACAACCGTTTGCTGGGCAATGGCAATGGAGAATATGGAGACACCTACAGCCCTCATCTTCTCACGTCAGAATATCGCCAAGCTTCCGGCAGGCAACGACTACGAGCAAGCTCGCAAGGGTGCATACGTAGTTGCAGGAAGCGATGAACAGTTCGACATCATCCTGCTGGCAAGCGGTTCAGAGGTATCAACCCTCGTGGCAGGTGCAGAGTTGTTGCGCAAAGACGGCGTGAAAGTACGCATCGTCAGCGTTCCGTCAGAAGGACTCTTCCGCGCACAAAGCAAAGAGTATCAAGAGAGCGTGCTTCCTGCAGGTAGCAAGATATTCGGTATGACAGCCGGTCTGCCCGTCACCCTCGAAGGACTCGTTGGTGCCAACGGTAAAGTTTGGGGTATGCCCAGCTTCGGCTTCTCAGCTCCATACAAAGTGCTCGACGAGAAACTTGGCTACACAGGTGAGAACGTTTACAAACAGGTGAAAGCCATGTTGTAAAGAACAGATATCAATTATCATTCAATAACCCAAGAGCCTGCTACCCTTCCCACAAACAGCAGGCTCACCCCCTCCCAGGGAAAGGCAACAGGGAGAACGGGCTTTGCCCGCGATGGGGGTTTAGGGAAGGCCTTAAAGCTTATGGAAATTAAGAAAGTAGGAGTTGCCTGCGACCATGCGGGTTATCCTTTGAAGCAGTATGTGATGCAGTATCTCGAAGAAAAGGGATACCCAGTAGAAGACTTCGGTACCAATAGCGACATCAGCGTTGACTATCCCGATTATGCTCATGCATTAGCAAAAGGTATTGAGAGTGGAGAAATCTATCCAGGTATTGCTATCTGCGGTAGCGGTGAAGGTATGACCATCACATTGAACAAGCATCAGGCTGTTCGCGCCGGTCTTTGCTGGAACAAGGATGTTGCTGAACTCATCCGTCAGCACAACGATGCCAACTGTATCGTTCTTCCAGGTCGTTTCATCGACAACAAGACTTGCGGCAAGATTCTTGATGCATTCTTCAACGCAACCTTCGAAGGTGCCCGTCACCAGCGTCGTGTGGAAAAAATTGCCATTTCGGAGTAACTCCAACCGTTTATTTTCATTACAAAGCAAGAGGATGTGTCCAAACAGACGCATCCTCTT
>CADCPZ010000016.1 GCA_902803475.1 uncultured Prevotellaceae bacterium | reverse complement strand
CGAGCTTCTTCAGCAAAAGCATACCACCGATACCCAGCAGAATCTCCTGCTTCAGACGGTTCTCCCAGTCGCCGCCATAGAGGGCGTGAGTAATCGGACGGTCGAACTCAGAGTTCATCTCGTTGTCGGTATCAAGCAGATACAGGCTCACACGACCTACATTGACGCGCCAAACGTAAGCGTGTACCTGATAATTCATATAAGGAACATCAATCACCAATGGATTTCCGTCCTTATCCAACTGACGTTCAACAGGAAGCGTTTTAAAGTTCTGTGCATCATAGTTGGCAATCTGCTGTCCGTCCATAGACAGGCTCTGACGGAAATAGCCGTTACGATACAAGAAGCCGATCGCACACATATCAACATTAGAGTCAGAAGCTTCCTTGACATAGTCACCAGCCAGCATGCCAAGACCACCAGAATAGATTTTCAGTACCTGATTGATACCGTATTCCATACAGAAATAGGCTACTGAAGGACGATTCGTGTCAGGTTTTACATCCATATAGGTGCGGAACTTCTTATACACATCCTTCACCTGTTTCATAATAGCCTTGTCTTTCACAATAGCCTGCTTGCGCTCGTAACTTAAACGTTCGAGCAACAGCACGGGGTTGTGACTAACTTCCTCATAGAGATCTTCGTCCAGACTCTTCCACATATTGCGAGCTTCATAGTTCCAAGCCCACCACATATTGTGTGCAAGTTCGTCCAGGCTCTCCAACTCTTTAGGGAGACTTGACTTCACATTCACCTCTTTCCAAAGGGGTTCGTTTGAATAATCAGCTTTAATTTTCATATTGTTGATTTATTTAATAATGATAATATTTCTATTCTTTTTGATTTACAAAAGGTTCTATCGCTGCTGACGCTCTTCTGCATGACGAAGCGCAATGTCATAGGCTTCTTCGTAATACTTGATAAACTCGCTCCACAAAGCCTTCTTTGAAAGCTTGTCTGCATTAGCGCGACATTGAGCAACTTGTTCTTTCGTCATATTCGAGAAATCAGACACCGTATCTTTGATGCCGTCAGCAACTTCTGAATAATTATAGTCTGTGCGATGCAGCACCTTCACGCCATCCGTAATCTCGCTGTAGCTACCTTTCACAGAGTTTGCCCACAGGCCGAAACCTGCCAAATCAGTCGTAATACAAGGTACTTTGAACGCTATAGCCTCCAACGGAGTGTATCCCCAAGGCTCATAATATGACGGATAGATGCAAAGGTCGTTGCCAAGCACCAGATCGTAATAAGTCATATTGAAGATGCCATCGTCGCCCGTCAGGTAACAAGGCAGGAATATCAGTTTTACCTTATCGTCCTTGTGGTTCCACATATTATAATATTTCAACATGCCCAGCACGTTGTCGTGCGACATGTTGTGCAGCCAGTGGGTAATCATCGGAACCTCTAACGGAGTATCGAAATGTTCACCACTCTCCAACCGTTCTTTCAAATCTTTTCGTGGATCGCCAACCCAGCCAGGAACCTCGATAAAGGCAACGACAGGTTTGTTCAGATTCCTATCGCGCAACAAACGGTTCATCGATTCAATATACACGTCGATACCTTTGTTTCTAAACTCATAACGGCCACTTGTAGAAATGATTAAAGTATCATCATTCAAGTTGGTACCTATCAGGGCATTAGCAACGTCCAACAAACGTTTTCTTGCAGCCTTCCGCTTCTTGGTGAAAGTAGCTCCTTTCGGCACAAAATTGTTCTCGAATCCGTTCGGAAGTACCACATCAACAGGCTTGTCTAACAACTCTTTACACTCGTTGGCAGTAATATCACTGACTGTTGTAAAACAATCAACAAATTTCGCTGTCTGTTTTTCAATAGAATGCTTACTCTGTACATTCAGTTCAGCAGCCATCTGGTCGCCGTTGTAGGCAAACAGATAGTCATACAGCGGTTTGTTGTTGCCAGCGATAGAGCGGCCGATACTTGTTGCATGTGTGGTGAAAACAGATGCGATGCGCGGCACACTGTGCTGCAAATACAGCAGGCCCAATCCCGTCATCCATTCATTTGCATGATAGATGACTTTCTGTGTATCAAGTTTGAAATAGCGATAGTAACTCTCCACCACCAAGGCGGCAGCATAAGAGAACATCGATGCTTCATCGTAATCGCCGTATGCATGCAGACTATCTACCTGATACAATTCCCACATACGACCGTAGATCTCATCTTTGATCTTAAAGTATGGCATGAAATCTACCAGAATGGATATGGGTTCGCCAGGGATATCCCATCGGCCAATTTTCAACTTCAATCCATCGTTATCTTCTGCCGCTTTCTTCCAGTCGCCCAAAAGGTTAGGGTCTTCTTTGAAATAGGGATTTACTTTATCATGCCAACAATCGGGACCGATAAAGATAATTCTATCTTTCATTTTATCCTGTAAAGTCTTGGCCCTGGTCGATAAGACCGTATAGATGCCACCTACTTTATTACACACTTCCCAACTACTTTCAAAAATGTAGTCTGGAAATAATACTTTTTTACCCATGAAAGCTTATATAACCTGGTTATTTTTGATATATCGCCTGCAAAGGTATGAAAAAAAAACTAAAATTAAGGCAGAAAATGCTATTATTTTTTAACTTTTGACGAATTCTTGACATAGATTATTTAACTTTGTCAACGTCGAAACGTCTGAATAAGAAAATAAAACCCATTTAATTCGTAACACAAATGATGATGACAGCTCGAAAAATAGGAAAACATACAATGAAAAAATGGATCTTTTCTGTCCTGCTCATGTTCTGCACAATACCAGCAGTGGCACAAGAAAGCAACGACAGCATTTTCAAAGGACGCATTGAGAATGCGGAATATCAGGTGTGGATAGAGATGAATTTCTATGAAAACAACGTCAAAGTGCCCCAACAGGCTGTTCTGGGCGAACTGCCAGGTTATTTCGGTGCCAAGCGCGACAGCAGGAAGTGGCCGATTCTCGATGCCGACATCAAGGGAAATACGGCTACTATCACGCTGGTCAACGACTATGGCTCAGAAGATTTGGTTGCTACCCTCACCCACAATGCCGATGGAACCTACACATTGGTACAGAAATCGGGTAGCACCCTGAAGATTGCAGTCAACAACAAATGGGTAAAGATTCCCAAGAAACTGGTTCTCAAAAGACCATAACGATAGCTAAATACATTTCACATTTCACATTTCACATTTCACATTTCACATTTCACATTAACCATCAACCCTCATGATAACCTTCCCCTGTTGCAAAATCAACTTAGGACTCAATGTCGTAGAACGGCGAGCCGACGGATACCATAATATAGAAACGGTGTTCTACCCTATTCCGCTGACCGATGTGCTCAGCATCCATAAGATGCACGACAAGTTTCCTTCAGATGTGCCGTGCGATCTGAAGATGACAGGCATTCCCGTCAGTGGCGACGAACAAAACAACCTGGTCGTTAAAGCATACAACCTGCTTGCCCGCGATTTCGACCTTCCACGCATCCACGCTCATCTCTACAAGCGCATTCCTACCCAAGCAGGACTGGGTGGAGGTTCTGCCGATGCTGCCTACATGATACGGCTGCTCGACGAACATTTCCGTCTGAATATGGGTAATGCCGAGATGGAACGCTATGCCGCACAACTGGGTGCCGACTGCGCTTTCTTTATATCTGCTGAGCCGGCTTATGCTACAGGCATCGGCGACCAGCTCGCCCCAGCCGACAATGCTCACGGAAACCTGAACGGCTATTGGATTGCCTTGGTGAAACCAGATGTTGCCGTCAGCACAGCTGCCGCTTATGCAGCCATCACACCGAAACACCCAGAGAAATGTTGTCGCGACATCGTTCGTCAACCCATCGAAACGTGGAAAGATGAGTTGCACAACGACTTTGAAGACAGCGTGTTCCCACAACTACCGTTGCTGGCCGACATCAAACAGCAGCTCTATAATCAGGGTGCATCCTATGCCCAGATGAGCGGTAGCGGAAGTACCATTTTCGGCATCTTCAAGGAAGAGCCGACAGACATCCCCACCCTCTTTCCAGAGGCCTTTACAGCAATCATAGAGTTGTAAATGAAAATGTCTTGTCAGTTTTGGCAATCCTTATCATACAAAAAGACTCTGCAAATCATTGATTTACAGAGTCTTTTGTAGTCGATAGGGGAATCGAACCCCTATGCCAAGATTGAGAAGCTTGTATCCTAACCATTAGATGAATCGACCAAGTAGCGAGTGCAAACAAGATTGCTTGATTTGCCGAGTCGCGAGGGAGATGACCAAAGGTCAATCAACCAACATTTCAAAGATGTGCTCTCGCAGAGAAATCCCCTCGGTTGCGGAAGGAGGGGGATTCGAACCCCCGGTACGGGAACCCGTACGGCAGTTTAGCAAACTGCTGG
>CADCPZ010000015.1 GCA_902803475.1 uncultured Prevotellaceae bacterium | reverse complement strand
CCGCAAGCTTGGTACGGTCGAGCGACAGACCCGCATAGTAGTTGCTTGGCAAGGCACCCTTCAGCGTAGGGTTGCTCTGCTCCACTTTCGCCAATGCCTTGTCTATCTTGATGGCAATGTCATTTTGCTTGGCGTTCTCAATCAGAAAATCCCATCGGCTCTCAGGCTCCAGATAAAAGACGTTCTTGGCATTATAGAACACAGGATTGTCTGCAAAAGCCTCTTTGCCTTCTGCCACCAGCTCATTGCGCCGCTCCGTAAAGCGGTCGTGCGCATATTTCAGGAATATTAGACTAAGCACTACATGCTTATACTCCGAGGGTTCCACAGAGCCGCGTAGTTTATTGGCTGATTCCCATAACGCTTCTTCTATTGCCTTTTCTTTTATTACTTTCTTTGCCATATTCAGTTTATTTATCTTGTTTCGCCTGCAAAAGTAATGCCTTTCTATACAGGTTTTCGGTATTGTTCAAGTCTTCAATTCTTTATCTTTGACGACAGGAACTGCTCGTAATTTATAACATTCCACAAAGGTAATGATTTATTTTCAATTGTTTTCCTTCTTACCCAAACAATCTTCCCTTTTTGGTCGTATTTTGCTTTTTTTACGACTTCACCACTATTTTATGGTCTTTTGTTTAGTTCTTGAAATGTTAAACTTTTGAGAATTGACAATTGGAGACGGATATTTAACAGAACTGAAAAAAAATCAGCGTATCTGTGTTTTGTAATTGAAGAGTCTTATTCTTGGGCATGAAAAAAGGGAGCCAATCGGCTCCCCTATTAAAGCCCCCCAAGGGAATCATACCTCAAAGAAACCAACTTGTGAGATGGCTGTCAGCATACGCTCGACATAGTCCCAGGCGGTGTCGCTCCAGCGGAATCCGAGTCGATGAAGCACGTTGTTGGTATAGCGGTTGTCATTTTTAGTAGCGAAAACCACAACATCAGTAAATTACATTATGCAATTTACTCATAATCATCCACCACAGCATTGATAAAATCCATCATGGGTTTGGCGGCCTTGAACATCTGTACAGCCTCATCAAGCCACTTTTCTCCCTGGAAGAAATCATCGGGCACCTGATGCCAACAACAATAGTCCTTCATGCGCAGATACTCGATGTGTTCCCAATCGCGAGGGAATCCTGACGGACAAGTCTTCAGTTTTTCCAATCCGAATCCACTCGGCTGATCCCAGGACGACACATGTGTTGGCGCATTGAAACTACTTGACATATCGCTACCAAAAAAATTCAGAAACTCCTTGTTTTCCACACATCGTAGCCACTCATCGGTATTACCCATAATTTCATTGCGGCACGAAGTCAGCACATTCGTTGGCAACCAGTAATTACCGCAAGCGATCATACAATGTTCTGGCTCTAAATGGATATAGTAACCACCGTGCATTGCCTTCTTTCCATGAGCCGCGATATAGCCTCCAAGATGCGTTTTATAAGGAGATTTATCAGGAGAAAACCGTGTATCACGATTGAACCTATAGGTACAGTCTTTCACGCTCAGATGAGCAATTGATGGGTCGAATTCAGCGATCCGTCCGATAGCCAGTCTTACACCTTTTTCGAAGTCTGCCCTGATCGTGTCATACTCCTTTTTGTTTGCCCAATACCATTCGCGGTTGTTATTCGCCATCAACCGTTTCAGATAGTTCAATATTCTTTTTGCATCCATGATTTTATTTTACCATTTCACTATTACCTTCTCCTTAATCCTTCCTCTTTTGCTCCTTACCCCTCTCTTGGAAAGGGCGGAGTGGAGTCACCTCACCGAATCTTTGGCTGCTTGTTTGGCGGCAGCAGCTTGAGCTTGCTTGTTGGCTTCCAACGCGTTGGTCTGGCGATGGAATGAAATTGTTTGCTGAGGGAAGCGTAGCACAAGGGAATCTTCCTGCATGAAGACAAATTCAGCCGTGTCACGCCTTACTTTCTGGTCAGGCAAGCGTTTGCGCTTTGCATCAAGTGTGTCACCCACAAGAATCAGTTTGCCATTATGCGTGTACCAGCTTGTGAATGTCTGAACAGCAGGATATTCCACGAGACTCTCGTCTTGCAGGTCGTTGCCTTTATAGACAAAGCCTACGGTAGCTGCCTGATGATGACGTTTTAGGGAGAATCCATATTCGCGAGGCACAAATAGTATTTCACGCATCGAATCCGTAAGTTCAGCTTCAATCTGTTCCTCACTCTTCGTTGCCATTTGTTTCAGCTTAGGCAACACCTGATAGGTCCATGTTCCTTTCAGTTGGTCCAGATCAAGAACCATTGTTGCTTCTTTGGGATTGTCAGGATTCATCATCACGCCCACCCAGTCTCCAATCTCAGGATGTCCGAACACCTGTTTGTTGCGCATAGCCTCAACGATATTGAGTGAAATAGGGTCAGGATAGGAAAGACTGTCGCCCAAATTGAAAGGCATAAACACGATGACAGAGTCGGAACAGCCGTCGCATGCCAGTCCGTAAATCATTTTGTCTGCATCAGCAGTTTTTTTTACGCCATCAGTTGATGGAGCTTCCTTCGTTCCACAAGCAACAAAAAGGAGTATGCCAGCGAATATAAATATAGTCGTTATTTTCTTCATAACAATGAAATTTGATTGCAAAGATAGTTATTTAATTCATAATTCACAATGCATCATGCATAATTTTGAGTTGTTTAGACGTTAAAGAATATAAAGAAGTAAGAGATGTGGTTTAAAAATAGTACCTTTGCACCCTGAAATAAGAAGATATGAAAAAGAAAATACAATTTAGTCTCGTTTATCGAGACATGTGGCAGAGTTCTGGTAAGTTCCAGCCACGCAAAGACCAGTTGGAGCGTATTGCTCCCGTGATTATTGAAATGGGCTGTTTTGCCCGTGTAGAAACTAATGGCGGTGCCTTCGAGCAGGTAAACCTGCTAGCTGGCGAAAACCCTAACGATGCCGTGCGCGCCTTCTGTAAGCCGTTCAACGAAGCTGGCATTAAGACGCACATGCTGGACCGCGGTTTGAATGCGCTGCGTATGTATCCTGTGCCCGATGATGTTCGTGCACTGATGTATAAGGTGAAGCATGCGCAGGGTGTGGATATCCCTCGTATTTTCGATGGTCTGAATGATGTACGCAACATCATCCCCAGCATCAAGTGGGCAAAGGAAGCTGGTATGACTCCACAGGCTACGCTTTGCATTACCACATCACCCGTTCACACGTTAGCATACTATATGAACATTGCCGACCAGGTGATTGAAGCTGGTGCAGAGGAAATCTGTTTGAAGGATATGGCTGGTATCGGTCAGCCTGCTTTCTTAGGCAAGTTGACGAAGATGATCAAGGAAAAATATCCTCAGATTATCATCCAGTATCACGGTCATTCAGGTCCGGGTCTGTCTATGGCCAGCATTCTGGAAGTTTGTGAAAACGGTGCCGACATCATCGATACAGCCATCGAACCATTGTCTTGGGGTAAGGTACATCCCGACGTTATCTCTGTACAGTCGATGTTGAGAAACGAAGGTTTCGATGTTCCTGACATCAACATGAATGCCTATATGAAGGCCCGTTCGTTGACGCAGGAGTTCATTGATGAGTGGTTAGGCTATTTCATCAATCCTGGTAACAAGCAGATGTCTTCTCTGTTGTTGGGATGCGGTCTGCCTGGTGGTATGATGGGATCGATGATGGCCGACTTAGGTGGCATTATGAGTACCATCAACAACATCCGCAAGAAGCGTGGCGATGAGGAATTGTCAACCGACGATATGCTCGTAAAACTATTCAACGAAGTAGAATATGTATGGCCGCGCGTTGGTTATCCCCCATTGGTAACGCCTTTTAGTCAGTATGTTAAGAACATTGCACTGATGAACCTCCTGACGATGGAACAAGGAAAGGGTCGCTTTGTGATGATGGACGACTCCATGTGGGGTATGATTCTCGGCAAGAGTGGTAAGATTCCAGGAGAGATCGCTCCAGAACTCGTTGAACTTGCCAAGAAACAAGGACGTGAGTTCACCGATACCGATCCGCACACCCTCTATCCCGATGCCCTCGATGATTTCCGCAAGGAGATGGACGAGAACGGCTGGGAATACGGTCAGGACGATGAAGAACTGTGGGAGTTAGCCATGCACCCAGAGCAGTATCGCAACTACAAGAGTGGACAGGCTAAGAAAAACTTCCTTGCCGACCTTCAGAAAGCCAAGGATGAGAAGCTCGGAACCCAGTTGTCGGTTGAGGAATTGTCTGCCTTCAAGCATGCGAAAGCTGATGCCATTGTTGCTCCTGTCAAAGGACAAGTATTCTGGGAGTTTGGAGGCGATGGTGAAGCTGTAGCTGCTGTCGAGCCATACATCGGCAAGGAATACCAGGAAGGCGATGCCTTCTGCTATATCCAGGCCACCTGGGGCGAGTTTGTCACCATTCCTGCCGCTTTGGGCGGTAAGTTGGTTGAAATCGCCGCGAAACAGGGCAGCAAGGTCAACAAGGGAGACGTGCTGGCTTGGATAGAAAGGGGGTGATGGAAGAAAGGAATGCAAGCATAGCATGGATTATCAGAAAATCATAGACCGATATTATCCTGAAGATAATGCGCTCAAGCATATTCTTCTCGTGCATAGTCAATCTGTAGCGCAACGAGCGCTACAGATTGTTTCGCATCATCCTAAATTGCATTTAGACCATCGGTTTATTGAGGAAGCTGCTATGTTGCACGACATAGGTATCTTTCGTTGTCATGCCCCCTCCATTGCGTGTTTCGGAACAGCAGACTATATCCTTCATGGTCGTTTGGGAGCAGAAATCTTACGACAAGAAGGCTATCCCCGTCATGCCCGTGTTTGTGAACGCCATACTGGAGCCGGTTTGACACGTGAAGCTATTGAGCGCCAGCATTTGCCCCTTCCTGCGCAGGATTTTTTGCCAGAGACATTAGAAGAGAAAGTGATCTGCTATGCCGACAAGTTCTATTCCAAGACCCATCTTGACAAAGAGAAAAGTATTGAGGAAGCTGCACACAGTCTGGCGAAATTTGGCGAAGAGGGTGTAGAACGCTTCCGCGAATGGATAGCATTATTCGAGGGAGCGAGAGAACAAGGGAGCGAGGGAACGACATGACGATTTGACGAGAGAACGAGAGAACGAGAGAACGAAATAACAATGAGAACGAAATCAGTGATATTCCTGGCGATGTTTGCCATCCTGTTTGTGATGGCAAGCACCAACCTGTCTTTGTGGACAGGTCAGGGAAACTATGCACTGATTTCTTCTGATTCCACTGTTATCCCCAAACGGCCGAACGCCCCGTCACCCAAACGACTAATCTCCCCAAACGACCAGACGACCAATCACCCAAACGACCAGCACAACGACACTATATTCGATGACTTTGGTGATGTAATAGCCCTCCGCGACACGTTAGAAATGGACTCTCTGCAACGTGCCATCTATCGGCATAACCAACAGGTTGATGACTCCATCCGTTTAGACAGCATTCATCGTGCTCGCTCCAACGGCATTGAGTCGCCTGTGACCTATGCTGCAGAAGACTCGCTGGTCTATGATGCAACCACGAAGACAGCCTATCTGTATGGTTCTTCAACGGTGAAATACCAGAATATGAATCTGGCGAGCGACCGTATCTATATGAGCATCGACAGCAGTATGGTGCGTGCAACAGGTACTGCCGACTCCACCGCAGAGAAAGGTATTCGTGGCATTCCCCAGTTCTCGATGGGCAAAGACGAATACGAAAGTGATACCATTGCGTTCAACTTCAAAACCAAGAAAGGGTTCATTCAGAGTGTCTATACGGAGCAGCAGGAAGGATTCTTGACCGGTGAGATTGCCAAGCGCGACTCCTCAGGTATCATTTACATGCAACATGCCCGCTATACGACCTGTGATGACCCCCACCCCGATTTTTATATCGCCCTGTCTCGTGCGAAAGTACGTCCCAACAAGGATGTGGTCTTCGGTCCTGCCTATCTGGTAGTGGCTGACGTGCCATTGCCGTTGGCGATACCCTATGGATTTTTCCCATTTTCCAAGAAATATTCCAGCGGATTCATTATGCCTTCGTATGGTGATGAGCAGACACGAGGATTCTATTTGCGCGATGGCGGTTACTATTTTGCCATCAACGACAAGTGGGATTTGAAGCTTTTGGGAGAAATCTATACGCGTGGCTCCTGGGGACTTTCTGCCGCTTCGAACTATCGCAAGCGCTATAAATATAGCGGCAGTTTTCTGTTCAGCTATCAGAACACCAAGTCGGGCGATAAGGGTATGCCAGACTATTCCTCTCAGAAGAGTTTCAAGTTGCAGTGGCGTCATTCACAAGATTCCAAAGCCAATCCTTTCAGCACCTTGACAGCCAGTGTGAACTTTGCCACATCGAGCTATGAGCGCAACAACCTCAATTCAATGTATAACCCACAGACGATGACACAGAGTACCCGTACATCATCTGTCAGCTACAACACCACATTTTCCAGTCTGTTGGGTATGACTCTGGGACTCACTGCCAACCTGAACCAGAACATGCGTGATACCACCATCACCGTGTTACTGCCCAGTTTGAATATTAACATTCCTCGTTTCTATCCTTTCCGCCGCAAGGTGATGGTAGGCAAGGAACGCTGGTATGAGAAGATATCGGTTAGCTATACAGGTGACTTTTCCAACTCCATTACCGCGAAGGAAGATCATATTCTGAAAGCCAACCTCATCAAGGAGTGGAGAAATGGCATGCAGCACCAGATACCTGTCCAGGCCACCTTCCCCTTGTTCAATTATATCAATGTGACACCGAATTTCACTTTCACTGACCGTATGTACACCAACAAGGTGATGCGTTCATGGGATGATGACACCCAGAAAGAGGTTGCAGATACCATCTATGGCTTCCACAACGTGTACAACTGGAGTTTGTCGTTGGGATTGACCACAAAGCTCTATGGTATGTATATTCCCAACAAGAAAATCTTCGGTGACAAGATATTAGCCGTCCGACATGTGTTCACCCCAACGGTGACGATGTCCTATTCCCCTGACTTTGGTGCCTCACGCTACGGTTATTGGGATACTTATACCTACACGGATGCCCAGGGCGAGGTACACACCGTGAACTACACGCCATACGCCAATAGCCTATATGGCTACCCCTCAGCAGGAAAGTCGGAAAATTTCACATTCTCGATATCAAACAACATCGAGATGAAAGTTAAGTCAGACAAAGATTCCACAGGTGTCAAGAAAATCAGCATTATCGACGAGCTGGGTCTCAATATGTCTTATAATGCTGCTGCAAAAGAGCGACGATGGAGCGACATCAATATGTCACTACGATTGAAATGGTGGAAAAACTATACGTTCAGCATGAATGCCCGTTTTGCGATGTATGCCTACGAACTTGACGAGAATGGCAGACCATACGTAGGTACACATACCGAGTTTGGAAAGGGCCGCTTCCCCCGTTTCCAGGGATTGAATCAGGCTGTCCATTTCACCCTGAATCCTGAGAAACTGCGAAAGTGGTTTGGCGGAGGCAGTGATGAAGATGATGGGGAAACACAGACAGATGACGGCAGTGTAGATCCGAATATCGAGTCGAATATGGACGACACGATGGAGAAAGGAAAGCATGCTGCCAAGAAAAAAGACAAAGGCGGAAAGGCGAAAACCGATGACGACGGCTATATGTTGTTCAATATGCCTTGGTCGCTTACCTTCAGTTATGGTATCTCCATGCGCGAGAGTACCAATATCAAAAAGTTTAACTACAAGCGCATGCGCTATCGCTATGAGTTCTCGCAAAACCTAAACGTCAGCGGAAACATCCGTATCAGTGACGGCTGGAACATCAACTTCTCCAGTGGATATGATTTCGACAACCACAAGATTTCTATGACCACAGCGTCGCTGTCACGCGACTTGCACTGCTTCAATATGTCGTGCTCTGTGGTTCTGGCACCCTATACCAGTTATAATTTCACCTTCCGTTGTAATGCATCAACTTTGACGGATGCGCTGAAATATGACAAGCACAGCGGTGTGACGAATGTAGTAAAATGGTATTAATCTAAAACCTAAACCTATAAACGATATGAAAAAAGAAATGCTAAGGCTGTCATTGAGCCTGTTTATCATTGCCATCTTGGGGTCCTGCTCAAGTACGAAGAATGTTACGAAAAATCAGATTGGCAAAATCAACGACCGTAGCATCGTGATTCTCTATGAAAATGATGTGCATTGTGGTATAGAAGGATATACCAAACTGGCTGGTTTGCGCGATGCCATCGTAGCAGCAGATACTGCTTACGTAGCTGTAGTCAGCAATGGTGATTATCTGCAAGGTGGTCCTGCAGGTGCTATCTCACATGGTATGTTTATCGCCGACATCATCCGTAGTGTGGGCTACGATGCTATCACTTTGGGCAACCACGAGTTCGACTATGGTGTACCACGCATGAAAGAGGTAATGGCCAACGTGGGTGCTCCTGTCGTTTGTGCTAACTTCTTTGAGATGAATACAGATGTACCATACTATTCACCT
>CADCPZ010000014.1 GCA_902803475.1 uncultured Prevotellaceae bacterium | reverse complement strand
TTTTACAGCCTGTTTTTTGCTGTTTTCTTTTGCAATTAGCATGTAAATAAGCGGTAAATAAGCGGCGACTTCGAATTTTGTAAAGTGTTTACTATTAGCGTTTTACACATTTGATGCACACCAAAAACACAAAGTTTTTTCTGGGTTTTACTTCATTTGCTTTAGGCACTGAAAACTTTGTTGTACCTTTGCATTGTGAGAGATGATAGCAGTCGCAGTTCAAAAGGTGCCCTTTCGCACTCCAAAAGCATACCTTTTAGCGCGCAAAAGCATAGCTTTCGAAACGCAAAATGGCACATCTGGCGAACAACGCTGAAAGATTCTTACAATTTCAACCTTTGTTAAACCTACTGACCCACGCCTCGAATGTCAGGTCCACCCTTCAGGGGGGATTCAGGGGGGGCTTCAATACCATGAAAAAGAAAGGACTTTGGGAGGCTATCCTCCGTATGCTGATAGCAGCTGCTACTGCCGCGTTGACTGCACTGGGTACAACCTCGTGCATGGGTCAAGGACCGATTATGCTGTAAAGCCTACCCCAAACCCCTTCAGCCCCCCTCTAATCCCCCCTGAAAGGGGGAGGAAAAAGAGCCTACCCCCTGCCCAAGCTAACGACAATACCCTCTCCCTTTAGGGGGGAAGGCTACGGGAGGGCGAGCTTTGCTCGGGATGGCCGGAGGGGGCTTTTGGGGCGTTACCAGCTGTATGGCATGAATATAAAAAATCAAGGCATTGCTTAAAGCAACGCCTTGATTTTGTCTTCCAGAAGATTCTTGGTGGCAGCACCTACGTGCTTGTCAACGATCTCTCCGTTCTTGAAGAACAGGATAGAAGGAATGGACATGATGCCAAACTCGGCTGCCAATTCCTCTTCTTCATCGACATTGCATTTGCCGATGACAACTTTTCCGTCATAGGCGGCAGCCAGTTCTTCGATGATAGGACCTACCATACGGCAGGGACCGCACCAGGGTGCCCAAAAGTCAACGACCAATGGCAGTGAGCCACTTTTCAAACTCTCGAAATTCTCACTTGTGATTTGTACTTCCATAATGCTAATTTAAAATTTGACGATTTACTATTTACAATTTATTTTTTCAATTTGATGATTTTTCCGCTCCTTACTGCTTTACTCCTCTCCTCCCTTTGGGAGGGGGTGGGGGTAGGCCTTTCAATTGATCGAATACTCCATCATGGAATGGCTTTCTATAAACTGGATGATATGATGATCGACATTGATGCCTTTGATGTGGCTACGCAACAGCAGGTGGTTGTTGTCAGCGGTGCGGAGATTAAGAAAGAACTGGGTTGTCCCAGGATTTCCTTCCAGTACACTTGACAATTCGTTTACGAGTGTTTCATCGATATCTTCCATCGGTATGGAGATGGTGAGGCTCTGTAATCGTTTTTCCTTGACGTCGTACAGGAATTCCACATTCTGAATCTTCATTTCGTAAACATTGGAGTCGCGGAAGCGCGGCGCACACTTGGCTGTGATAAAGATGGAATTGTTGTTCTTGATGATACCGCTCCATTTCGCCCAGTCATCGCCAAAGAGAGCTATCTCACCACTGCCGTCGAAGTCTTCGATGGTGACAATACCAAATGGTTTGCCCGTTTTCTGTGAGAAACGTTCCATAACGGAAGTAACGATGCCGCCAAAGGTAATCTCTTCACGTTTTGCCAAAGCTTCTTTGTCAGCCTCACGGTGGATTTCCTTGCACTTTGTGTTGCACATCTTGTTGAGGATGACGCCGTATTCGTCAAGAGGATGTGCAGAGAGATAGATACCTACCAGTTCGCGTTCCTTGTTCAGTTTTTCGATGGTTGCCCATTTTGCTGCTTTGGGAGGTACAGGCCGTGATATGGCTACTTCATTGCTGCCGCCAAAGAGGGAGGTCTGTGCTTCCATTTTTTCTGCTTGGAACAGTTGTCCGTAGCGCATGAGTGTATCTAAGAAGGGAACCCCTTTGCTGTCAGCTGCGAAATATTGTTCGCGCATGATGCCGAAGCTGTCGAAACCGCCACTGTAGGCGAGGCTTTCCATCGCCTTGCGGTTGACATTCGTCATATCGACGCGCTCCATGAAGTCGTAGATGTCTTTATAGAGGCCATTCTTCTCACGTTCGCTGATGATGGCGTTGGCTGGTCCTTCACCCATGCCTTTGATGCCGGCGAGTCCGAAACGGATGCCGCCATGTTTGTTGGCAGTGAACTTGATACGACTCTCGTTGACATCGGGTCCCAATGTCTCAATACCCAGTGAGCGGCATTCATCCATGAGCTTGGTGATTTCCGTGATCTGGTCTTTCCGTCGGCTCATGATGGCAGCCATATATTCTGCAGGGTAGTGGGCTTTCATGTATGCCGTCTGGTAGGCTACCCACGAATAGCAGGTGGCATGCGACTTGTTGAAGGCGTAGGATGCAAATTTCTCCCAGTCGGCCCATATCTTCTCCAGAATCTTTGGGTCGTGTCCGTTGTGCTTTCCACCCTCGATGAATTTGGGTTTCATGGCATCAACAATATCTCTCTTCTTCTTACCCATCGCCTTACGCAAGGCATCACTCTCACCTCGTGTGAAATCAGCCAGCTGGCGTGAGAGCAACATCACTTGCTCCTGATAGACGGTGATTCCATAGGTGTCTTTCAGATATTTCTCCATACAGGGGATATCATACTGTACGAGTGAGGGGTCGTGCTTACGTTTGATGAAGTCTGGAATGTAGTCCATAGGTCCTGGACGATACAGCGCATTCATCGCAATGAGGTCTTCGAACACTGTGGGATGCAGCTCGCGGAGGTATTTTTGCATACCAGGCGATTCAAACTGGAAGGTGCCAATGGTTTGCCCTTTCTGATAGAGTTGATAGGTAAGCTCGTCGTCGATGGGTATGTTGTCCAGATCAACATCTATGCCGTATGAAATCTTCACGTTGGCAACCGCTTCCTTCAACTCCGACAGCGTCTTCAGTCCTAAGAAGTCCATCTTGATGAGGCCCGTTGACTCAATCACGTGACCGTCATACTGGGTGACGGGTACCTTTACGCCCTTGAAGTCAGGGTCTTCGGCCGTTGACACAGGAACCCACTCGCTGATAGGGTCTCGGCAGATGATGAATCCACAAGCGTGGATACCTGTTCCGCGTACTGTTCCCTCCAACATCTTTGCATATTTAATGGTGTTGCGTTCGCGAGGGTCTTCTGAAACCTCTGCATCCTGCAGCTCTGGTGTGCACTTGATGGCATTGGTCAAGTTCATCTTCATGCCGTCAGGCAGACGGTCAGGAATGGCCTTACACAATGCATTCGAAACATCCAACGGCAGTTTTTCTACGCGAGCCACATCTTTGATGGAGTTTTTTGTGGCCATTGTTGCATACGTGATGATGTGGGCACAGTTCTCGTGTCCGTATTTATCCATCACCCATTGCAGTACGCGTCCACGTCCGTCGTCATCAAAGTCGGTATCGATATCAGGAAGTGAGATACGGTCTGGGTTCAGGAAACGCTCAAACAGCAGGTCATATTTCAACGGGTCTATCTTTGTGATGCCCAAGCAGTAGGCTACTACTGATCCTGCTGCGGAGCCACGACCAGGTCCTACCATAACCCCCAGTTCTTCTCTGGCAGCTTTGATGAAGTCTGACACGATGAGGAAGTAACCAGGGAAACCCATCGTCTTCATGATGTGCAACTCGAAGCGGATGCGGTCATCGACTTCTTTACCTAACGGTTCACCGTATAATTTCCTGGCTCCCTGATAGGCGAGTTCTGTCAAATAGTCGGCCTCGAACTTGATGCGATACAGTTTCTCGTACCCACCCAGATGGTTGATTTTCTTCTCTCCTTCCTCGCGAGGCAGTTGGTTTTCACCATTCTCATCGCTGGTAAACTCCTCGAACAGGTCTTCCTGTGAGAATTTCTGTCTCCATTGCTCTTCAGTTCCAAATGATTCAGGAATGGGGAAGAAAGGCATGATGGGATCGCTGTCGATGCTGTATGTCTCCACCTTGTCGAGAATCTCCAATGTGTTGGAAAGGGCTTCTGGTACATCAGAGAAGATATCGTTCATCTCCTGCTTAGTCTTGAACCATTCCTGCTTGGAGTAGAGCATACGCGACGGGTCATCGAGTTCTTTGCCTGTGGCCAGACACAGCAAGTGGTCGTGAGCCTCAGCATTCTCTTTATTGACAAAATGGCTGTCGTTGGTACAGACCAGCTTAATGCCGTATTCGCGGGCCAGTTCTATCAGCACCTTGTTGGCTTTCTGCTGCAACGGGAAGGTTTCGCGATTGGCACGGATGGTGGGGTCTGTCACCTCATGGCGCTGCAACTCCAGATAATAGTCGTCGCCAAATACCCGTTGGTACCACTCAATGGTTTGTCGTGCTCCCTCAATATCGTCATCGATAATTTTATTGGGAACCTCACCAGCGATGCAGGCAGAACAGATAATCAGCCCCTCATGGTATTTCTCCAGATCGGCATGATCGGTACGTGGACGCATATAGAAGCCATCCACCCACGAACGGCTGACGAGTTTCACCAGGTTGTGATAGCCCGTTTTGTTCTTTGCTAATACAATAAGGTGGTTGCCGCCAATGTCGGTCTTGTCTTTTTTCCGCATCTTGTCGCCATTGCGAGCCACATACATTTCACAACCGAAGATGGGTTTGAAGGGTTCTTTGCCTTCTTTCTTCAGTTTCTTGTTGGTGCTGCTGACGATATCGGAAAATTCTTTGATGCCAAACATGACACCATGATCGGTGATAGCCATACCCCGCTGACCATCGGCTATAGCCTTTTCTACCAAAGCTTTAATAGGTGACTGGCCGTCGAGGATAGAATAGTATGTATGTACGTGTAAGTGTATGAAATCTTCCATTTTTTGTATTTTGAGCGGTAAAGGTAGTATAAAACGAGGACAAAACAAAATAAATTTGATATTATTTTTTTGTTGTTAAGAATTATTTTGTACCTTTGCAATCGGTAAAACACTATTAGACCACTCATGGGAAAGAGAATAAAGAAACTGAAGAAAATCAGACTTCATCGTGAAGGAACTAATACTTTGCTATATGGTGCCATCGCTATTGTTTTGGTGGCACTGATTTTATGGTATTGTTTAGAGACGAAAATCCCATTCTGGAGTTTTGTAGTTGTCTTTGGTGTGGTTTACGGAATTGTCGTGAATTTCTTCCGTTGTCCGATCCGTTATTATCCTGATGAAGATACGGAGAAACTTGTGGTTGCTCCTGCCGATGGTAGGATCGTGGTCATCGAGGAAGTGGAAGAAAACAAATATTTCCACGATAAACGACTGATGATCAGTATCTTTATGAGTCTGTGGAATGTGCATGCCAACTGGTTCCCAGTAGATGGTAAGGTAAAACTGGTGCATCATCAAAACGGCAACTACCACAAGGCTTGGCTTCCGAAGGCGAGTGAAGAGAATGAACATGCCGACGTGCTGATTACTACCCCAGAGGGAACGGATATCCTTTGTCGTCAGATAGCAGGTGCCGTAGCGCGTCGCATCGTTACCTATGCCAAGGAAGGTGAAGACTGCTATATCGACGAACATTTGGGATTCATCAAGTTTGGTTCACGTGTGGATGTCTATCTGCCCCTTGACTCAGAGGTATGTGTCAAGATGGGACAGAGCACCACTGGTGATCAGACGGTAATAGCCAAACTGAATTAAACAAAACAAAATAGTATGAACAAAGCATGTTCAGACCCCCAACCCCCTAACTTAGGGGGCTTAGTCAATATACCCAACACCATTACTTGCTGCAACCTGATATCAGGCTGTATTGCAACTTATTTTGCTTTCTGCAGCAACATGCAAATGGCATTGTTGTGGATTGTAGTGGGAGCCGTATTCGACTTCTTTGACGGTATGAGTGCCCGTTTGTTAGGTGTCAGCTCACCGATTGGTAAGGAGTTGGATTCGTTGGCGGATGTAGTAACCTTCGGTGTAGCACCGTCCACGATTGTCTTCTCCTTATTAGGACGCTTGGAATATCCGGCTTTCGTGGAGCCGATGCGCGATTATCTGCCATTCTTCGCATTTGTGATGGCAGCTTTCTCAGCCTTGCGTCTGGCGAAATTCAATCTGGATGAGCGTCAGACGACATCGTTTATCGGATTGCCTACTCCAGCAAATGCTCTGTTCTGGGGTGCGTTGATTGTCGGTGGGGAGAAATGGCTCGACAACTGGTCTTGGATGGTACTTGTCTTGATGGCTGGCATTTGTGTGAGCTGCTGGCTGTTGGTCAGTGAGATACCGATGTTCGCGCTGAAGTTCAAACAATGGGGATGGAAGGGCAATGAGGTGAAATACATCTTTGTGTTGAGTTGTATTCCTTTGCTCCTGTTCTTTAGCTTCAGCGGCATAGCCATTATCATTGCATGGTATGTGCTTCTGTCTATCATCATTGATTTCAGAAACAAGAAATAATCATGTTCCTGCTTAAATTCATTCTTTTTGTTTTCATCGTCGGTCTTGTTGCCATCCTTTGGATGTTGCTCCTGTTCTATTGGAAGGTTCGTAAAGCAACAAAACAATTCCGCCAGCGTACGAAGCGTGAACCGCAACGCAATGCTGACGGAAATATCATTTACGATCGTCGTACCCCTGAACAGGCGAAACAACAGATTATTTCAGACGACGAAGGTGAATACGTTGACTTCGAAGAATAAACTATTCAAACACTGAAAGAAAGACACTATTTCACGAGTGTTCCAATGGGCTCTCCGTCCATCACACGCTTCAGGTTGCCCTTTACATCCATGTTGAAGACGTAAATCGGCAATCCGTTTTCCTTGCACATGGTCGTTGCCGTAAGATCCATCACCTTCAAACCGCGTGTATAAATTTCGTCGTATGTAATCTCGTCAAACTTTGTGGCTGTAGGGTCTTTCTCTGGATCGGCCGTATAGATACCATCTACGCGCGTACCTTTTAACATCACGTCAGCTTCAATCTCGATGCCGCGAAGGGATGAACCTGTATCGGTGGTGAAGTAGGGTGATCCTGTTCCTGCGGAGAAGATGCATACGTTGCCTGCTTCCATCGCCTCAATAGCCTTCCATTTGGTATAGAACTCGCCAATGGGTTCCATACGGATGGCTGTCAACACTTTGTTCTTTACGCCAATGGCCCCTAATGCACTACTCAGTGCCAAAGAGTTGATTACCGTTGCGCACATACCCATCTGGTCGCCTTTTACGCGATCGAAACCCTTCTGCGAACCACTGAGTCCACGGAAGATATTGCCGCCACCGATGACGATACCGATTTGTACACCCATATCGTGTACTTCTTTGATCTGGCTGGCATAGTCGCTCAGCCTTTCAGCGTCGATGCCGTAGCCTTGATTACCCATCAGGCTCTCACCGCTCAACTTTAATAGTATTCTTTTAAATCTTGCCATTTTATTGTTTCTTGTTTATTGTTTATTGTTTACGCATTACGCATTACAAATTGTACTTCTTTAAACGCATATTCTCGTGCGTTGCCGTCAGTGTCTTTGAGCACCAGATGACCATTGTCCTTTACGTGGTCGATAGATGCAGTAAACTCACCATTCCTGTCGCGATAAGGGAAGAGTCCTTCTTTCCTGTAGAGCGCTTCATGATAGCGCTTGCTGATGGTTTCGTATGCGCCTTCAATCACCATTTGGTAGTATTCCTCAAACTTTTCTACCACACGATCCTGCACTTCTTCCAACGGAATCTCTCGCCCTGTAATCTGGCAGAGCGATACAGGATTAGGCGCATCGCTGCGAAATTCCTTTTGGTTGACGTTGATGCCTGTGCCGATGA
Source organism: uncultured Prevotellaceae bacterium (assembly GCA_902803475.1). Classification (GTDB taxonomy): domain Bacteria; phylum Bacteroidota; class Bacteroidia; order Bacteroidales; family Bacteroidaceae; genus Prevotella. Next base: position 14,983 of record CADCPZ010000014.1, on the reverse strand, counting down.
TGAAGTCCTTGAAGACCCCTTTCGACAGGGAGGTTTCGATAAGTGTTCCGCTGACCTTACGGTCTTGCCAGTAGATATCGTTGGGCCATTTCACGCTGATGTCTTCCGTATAGGCGTCTAACACCTCTTTATAACTCAGCGCTGCCGCCTCCGATAGGATATACTGTCGCTCAATGGGCAACGTGGTGGGGTGTACAAGGATGGAGAATAAGAGGTTCTTCCCCTTTTCACTTTCCCACGTGTTTGTGCCCTGTCCCTTTCCTGCGGTCTGATAGTCGGCAACGACGACCGTTATGCTTTCCTCTGATGAGGCTGTGAATGGTTTCTCCTGGCAGGAGGATAAATGAGAAGCGTTTTCTTTCAGGAATTGATTTGTCGATGTAGTTTCCACCAAGTGAATGATACGTGTCATTTCTTGATGTATTTACTCATGATGGTCATAATCTTTCCCTGAATTTCTGGAGACTGTGCAACCTTTGCCCCTTCTGCCGCAAACAGTGGAGCTAATTTGATACCCTTCTGTCCTACAGGTGATGAAAGGTATGCATTCATCTGTCTTAACTCATCGAGTGATAAGTTCTGGTAGTACAAATCAGTTATTCTCTTTTCTAATGCAGGATACATAATATCACCCATTTCCTGGCAAAAGCCATTTACTCCTTCAACGGTCATTGTTCCGTTGTCAACCAGCTGCTGCATTTGCAGGCGCATCGTCTCAACCAATGTCTCTGTGGTATGCTGCAACTGGAGCGCTTTGCGAACTTCAGCAGCATATTCTTCACTAATACCTTGTGCGTGAGCGGCAACAACCGTTACCAGCATCAGCATAGAAATAATAACCTTTTTCATGTTTTAGAATAAATTTATTTAATAATGACCTTTACACTCTTATTGGTATCGAAGTCCTGTACGATATAGACCCCGCTTTTGAGTCCCAGCCCAGCAATATTGCCGTCAGCAACCATTCCCACCATCGCACCGTTCTGTGAATAGATGTTCAAACGGCGCATACCTTTGACAGACTTGTTGTCGGCATCGATATTGACGATTTCTGTTGGCATCTCTTCATATTCTTTCCATCCGAGGTCTGGTTTGCTGCCGATATAATCGGTATAGCCGGCAAGGACTTCGCCTCGGTCAATGAATTTGCTGCCTTCTGCCAAACACATGGTGGGTACGTTGAAAAATCCTTCTGCGTCGCGTCCAGCAATACAGGAAGCAGGCTCAAGGCTGACAAAGTCGGCAGCCACAGGCGTCATTCCGTCCATATCCCAGCTGTTGCTGCTGTGGGTGTAGTTGCTCGTGGTGATGATGTCTTTCCACCATTCATTCTTCGGATCGGAGCTTGCCTCGTGAGAATAATGGCTGATGCAGTTGCGGATGTCGAGGCTGTTCATCTGGGCAGAGCCGAAATGGTAATTGTTCTTGTTGTCGTAGGCAGAGCAGTTGTATAGTTTTACATGACCCTGCGTGTAGTTCTGGTCAAATCCCTTTACCGTATTGGCAATAGCCAGACAGCGATACATCGTCACGTCTGTTGCTACGCCTGCACCACCAATCTTGAAACCGTTCTTGTTGCCGTTATTATAATAATGTGTACGATACCACGTGTCGGCGTGCCCTTTTGACGTAGTCATCGTCTTACCTTCTACACTGTCAAACCACGCTTTGTCTGTTTCCAGACGGGGATTGCCCGTAAAATCGTAGTATTCTGGTGAGTTGGCGAAGGTGATGCAGTTGATGAAGACGATGGTGGAATTGGTGGCACGCTTATAGAGGTCCCATCCGTCATCAGAGTTGTTCCATGAACGGCAATTGATATAGGTGTTGCCCTCGCCCGTAAACTGCTTGTCGCAGAAGCCGTCGGCATTGCCGCCAAAGTCAGGATTTGATGTTCCTCCCAGTTCATAGTCGAAGTTGTTGTAGGAATCGCAGTTGATGATGGTACATCCTACGGCGTCTTTCATCTGAATACCCGTATCAACACAGTCGTGAGCCACGCAGTTCTCGATTCTGTTATAGCTGCCGCAGATATAGAAACCTTTGAATCCAGCATAACGGGCCTCGATGCCGTAGAGGTGTACATAGCTTACACGGGTGCGAACGCAGTTGGACTGTCCGTTGTTGTTATAGGCCATCTTATAGCCGTCGATAACAGGGTGTGCGCCAGGATAGGCCCCAACGTATGTCATCTTGTCGGCTGTTCCTGCTGCCGACTTGACATCGACCGTTGCTGTGATATAATAGACACCATCCAACAGGAAGAGTGAGTCGCCACCAGCGATGGTCTTTGATGCGAGCGTGTTGATGTCGCCAGGTGTGTTGATTGATTTACCGTCACCCGTTGCACCAGGTGCGGCATAGTAGTTCGTTGCAGTCGTTGTGATGCTGAGGCATAAAATGGCGACGATGAAGCATATTTTTGTTTTCATTTTCGTTAGCTTGTTTTTAGTCATTTTCAGTTTGTTGGATACTATCAATAATGCTGCAAAGTTACGAATAAACGACAGAAAAGCAAAAGGAAAACTTAGTTTTTCTATCTTTTTCTTTGTATTATCTTCGAATTATACTAACTTTGCCGACAGAACTAAAAGCATAAAACATGAAATGGAATGGTTTTTGGCATAGTACGTTGGCTAAAATAGCTGGTGGCTTATTTGTTGTCATCATTTTGCTGACGCTTGCTCATTGCGGTGCAAAGGGCAAGAAGCAGGTTGTTAATGATGATAACATCGAGGCACAAACGAGTAATCCTGAATACGACAATCTGGATGTGTTGGGCGACTATCTTTTCCCTGATGCGCCGCTGCAGAAGGATGTGACGGTAGAGGAAGACAAGAGCGAGAAGAAGGAAGAAAAGAAGTCGGCTCCTGACGGCGACGAAGGTGGTGAAATCCTCGAAAGTGCCGATCCAACCTCTGCTCCTGCTGAGGAAATCGTTCCTGTAACCCCCGTTGAGGTTCCAAAGACAGCTGCTCCGAAAGTGGAGAAAATAGAGCAATAGTTCATGAAAAAAGTCTTCATCTGGATTTGTTGCTTTGTGTGGTGCTACGCGCTAGGTATCACCGCTCAGACCGTTACGCCAGAGAGTCTGGTGCGTAACGTTGATGAGAGTGCGCTGTTTCGCAACGACACCAGTGTGTATGTTGTCAAACTGAAGATGGACTGGCCTGAGCATATCGGCAACAACACGATGCTGTCCCTGCAACATTACCTCACCCAGTTCTTTTTCGATGAGGAAGGCGACAAGTTCCTGCCGGCATTAAACCTGTTTACGCGGACGAAAGGACTGCCTGCCGACTCGATGCCCGACTTTTCCGATGAACACCGTTATTATATCGACTGCACGCTGAAGCTGCTGTGGTATGCTCCAGACGAGTGGCTCACGCTCTATGCTTACAAGCAGGAACGAAACGGAGAGGGTAGGGTGCTGTCGTCGAAACGGCAGTATTTCACCTACGACATGAAAAACGACAAGGTGATTACCCAGAAAGACATCTTCAACCAAAGCCGTCTATGGGGAACCTACGACGATGACTACCGCATTGTTTTCGAAGAACTTGTCGAACATTTCGCTCAGGTGGGCGAACACGATTATATTGATATGTCGAAGGTTCCTCAAAACGTTGCCCTTTACCAGAACCGTCTCATGATCGATTTGGGTGAAAGCCTCACGAATGTGGGTCGTGACAATATGTCGCTGATTCCTTTAGAGCATCTCACCTTCCTCTTCACCAAGGATTTCAAAAAGCGGGTGAAGACGAAGTAAACAACCTTCCCCCATACTTGTACTGCTTCTACAGAAAAAGATGTAAAAAACAACATGGCCGTCCCCAAGACGACCATGAAGGAGAAACCGATAAACTAATTGCGGTCTTATATTTTTTTTATCAGTTTTCTGGTGATACAAGTATTCCTGCTGTGTTGTACATTTTTCCGTTTCGGAGGATGTAGATATGTCCGTTGCGTAGTACCTTGCAGTTTTGTTCTTTCACTACCTTGATATCATCTATTCCCTGCGGCACTGACAATATATTGTCCAGTATCTGACAGATGGTGTTGCATTGCTCCTTGTCGGTGTTGGATGTGAAATGCGCAAAGTGGTTCTGGTTAGGCAGGATGAATTTGCGAACATTGGTGCCGTTGATGTACTCATCTTTCATGGCAGCACCTGTCCAGGGGTCGTCCTCTCCGTAGATGAAGATGATGGGCTTGATGGCGTTCTTTGTGGTGCTCACGGCGTGGTCGTAGAGGCTGCGGTCAAAGGTACATGATGCGAACATCGGGGTGTTGTAATCGCGCAGGTTGCCTATCCATTTCTTGTACTCCGCGTTCCAGATAGGAGCTAATTCTTCGCCAACGATTTCGTCGAACCGCAGGTCGTAGTAGCCCAGTTCCGTCTTTGACTGATACTCATACGCCAACTCTTTCCCTTGTTTCCACCATTCATTTTCTTTGACACCGAACGGACGCTGCATGGTTTTCTGCGGACGATGGAAGGGTGGGCTTTGGGTTTTACTGTTCTTCAGCCAACTGTACCAACTCCCGAAGTTCTTCAGCCGATACATGCCATAATAGAGCATGATCGCACAGACAGTATCGTTGTCTTCCTGTTGTATATCGTAGCGGGCCAGAGTTTCGCGATTGTGAGTCAAATCATCATAGAAGTCTTTCATGGACGCAGAGACACATTCATCAAATCCGAAATGGGCGGCCATTGCCAGATATCTGGCGTAGATTTCATCATCAGAAGGAATGTAACCCTTCATCATCTTGTGATAGATAGGATAGATGTAATCCTTGCGTGTGATGGACGTTCTGCGTATGGTCATCAGCTTGTCGTGTATTTCTTGATTCAAGCCGTTGTTTAACCAGTAATGTTGCATCTGGGTGTCACAATATGTGTCGAAGAACGGTGCGCTGTAGGGTACAAAGACATCTCCATCCTCAGGGTGGAACGCATGTTGCAATAGTGCCGCATTGCCACCTTTGCTGTTGCCGGAGATGACCCATTTACCTTTCATCACTTTCTTCAGTGCTTTAATGAAGTTATGGAAGTCCTCGGCGGCCTCTTCACTTCGGAGGTCGTCGAGGTTCTCATAGCATTTCGGTGGTGCTGAGAATTGGAAATAGCGATACTCTGGCATGATGAGGGTACCGCGGTAGCGATGGGCAATCTCTGTTATTGGATATTCCTGCAGATCTTTGAAAAGAAGGTCTGGATCATCCAACCACCAATCTTCCAGCGCATAGCCGCCGATAAAAAAGTGATTGACGGCTGTTGTCACATCGGTGTCGTTGAATACCGTGATTGTAGCGCGCATCGGAAATGTGGGACTATAGAGATTGCTGTGGTTCAAAGGCTGATGGTAATAAATCGTGTATGTCTGTGATATACATCCACCCTCACTGGGCTGTATCATCCGTATGGAGTCAACCATTTCCGGATTTTTGTTCATCAGCTCCTGCGCCCACAGTGGCAGTGCATCCTGCGCTATCGCACCAATGGTCATTAGGCACATGGTCATCAATAAGTAGAACTTTTTCATTTTTTTTGTAGTATTCATACAAAATAAACCTCACCAATTCATCAAACGCTGGAGGAAAGAGGTGAGTTCGTCAGCCATCTGTTCGTGCTGTCGCATAGAAGGATGCTTGTGGGTGCCATAGCCCAGAGAGCCGTCGGCAGGGGTGAAGTCGAAACGATATACTTCGTTGTCGCCACGTCGTTTGGCATCGGCCATTGCATCGTCTTCAGCCTGTTTTAAGTCTGCCAAACGCTGACTGCCAGCCTTCAGCATCGTGCCTGTCAGCAGTACAATCTTGGCATTGGGATAGTGGCTGCGTACATCGCGAAGGAACTGGCAGAATGCTTTCGTCAGCAAATCGGTACGATACTTGGGTAGGGTAGTGTCGTTGGTGCCGAGGTTGATGCACACCACATCCGGCTGGTAACGGTTGAAGTCCCATAGTTCACCACTCTTTTTAAATAAGGTGTATGGATAATAGACAGGCATCACCGATCTGTCTCCGTTGATATTGCCGTTGCTGTTGCGATAGACACCGATGCCTGAACGCGACACGAGCTGGTATTGGGCATTCAGCGCACGAGCGGTACGGGCGGCATAGCCGTAATAGATGTTTTGCTGACTGTAGGAGAACTTTTTCTCGCTGCCGTCACCCTCGATACCATAGGCACAGGTGATGGAGTTGCCAATGAACTCAATCTTGCGTGTGGGCAACTTCGGTCGTTGACCTAAGGTTGCTTCTGGATCGAGATAGAGACCGTAGAACACTGGATGGCGCAACAGTCCTTCCATGCAATAGGTGATGGTCAGACGGTGGGACTTATCTGTCAGGTTCTCGGCTATCAGCACGAGCGAGTCGGTAGGCGTTGACTCCACTTTGAACGGTTCTTGGTTGTCGAGGGATATCATAAAATAGCCGCTGTTGGCTTTTGTCAGCATGCGGGCAGATGTACCTGTGAAGACACAATGAATCTGTGCACCAGGATAATCCCATGTTGGGGCTTCCGGACGAGCAAAGCTGATGCGTCCCACATAGACGTATCTGTCGTCATTGGCTTTGATCCAGTTATACTCTTTGGCCTGAACAGTCCAAATGCAGGCGAAAACGAGGAGTAATAAAGTTGTGATTCTTTGTTTCATGTGATGTTGGGGTTTATGGGGTTTATGGGGTTATGGGGTTAATGGGATTTTAGAATTGTGCATAGATAAACGGCTGTACGTTGTCTTGTCGGAAGTTGATGACCAACTGCATGACAATCAGGAAGATGATCAGTTTGACAATCCATGGAGCCTTGATGAACAGATGCTGCATCCATTTGTAATCATGGCTGCGGATGGTGTGCAACCAGAGTCCTAAGAAGACGAATACCGACCACATGGGGCGAGCCTTGATAAACGGAACGAGGTAGTCCCAACTGAAATCGGTGCCTATCTGGTTGATGACGGCATACGCATTGTCGAGGCTGGGTGCACGGAAGAATATCCATGCGAAGGCGACGTATGAAAAGGTGATGAGCCACGCAATGAATCGGACAGGGATGGTGTTGGGGATGCGGTCGAGCCAGGACTTGCAGGCTTTGTGAATAACGAGACCGACACCATGAATGGCTCCCCACAAGACAAACATCCACGAAGCCCCATGCCATAATCCAGATACCAGCATCGTAATCATACTGTTCAGATAGGTACGGAACTTACCTTTCCTGTTGCCGCCCAACGGAATATACACATAGTCGCGGAACCAAGTGGATAAGGCGATGTGCCAGCGGCGCCAGAACTCTGTCATGTTGAGCGACTGATAAGGGAAGTTGAAGTTTTCTTTCAGTTGGAATCCCATCACGGCAGCCAGACCGATGCTCATATCGCTGTAGCCAGAGAAGTCGCAGTATATCTGCAGCGTATAGCCGAAGACACCCATGAGGTTCTCGAAACCGCTGTAGGTTGTGGGGTCGTCGAAAATCCAATTGTTGTATTGTGCGATGTAGTCCGCGATGAGGGCTTTCTTCAGTAAGCCCACAATGATGAGCCATAAGCCGCCATACACCAGTTCCTTGTCTTTGCTGGGTTCTTCTTTCAGCTGCGGTATCAGCACCTCAGCTCTTGTGATGGGGCCAGCCATGAGGAGCGGAAAGAACGTCAGGTAGAAGCAGTATTCCAACAGACTGGTCTCCATCGTGAACTTCCTCTTATAGACATCGACGCTGTAGCTGATGGCTTGGAAGGTATAAAACGAGATGCCGATGGGCAGGAATATATCCAGCAGGGCGAAGTTGCCGGCAAAAATAGCGTTGATGGTTGTCAGCAGGAAGTTGGCGTATTTATAATATAAAAGAGGTGTAAGTGTCAACAGGATAATTGCTGTCAGCCACAGCTTGCGTTTCCAGCCCTCATAGGCATTCATCTTCTTCGTCAGCCACCAGGTGATAACAGCCGTAGCAGGCAGCAGAATCATCAGGATGCCGTTGGCTTTATACGCGAAGAACAAGCTGAACGCGATGACATATCCCATCATTACCGTTCGCCGTGTACGACACAGCAGGAGGTATATAGCGAAGAACACGATGAACGCTACCAAAAACGGCATCGTACATAACGACCATGCTTTGTCTTGCGTGATAAAGCCCATCCCCGCTGCCTCCCAAAGGGAGTGGAGGTTGATGGATGCGGAAATGTGGTCGAGGATATTCAACATGGTCTGCCGTTGGGGTTATTGGGGTTATTGGGGTTGACGGAGTTGATGGGCTTAAGGGGATTAATGGGGATATTGCGCTTATTGGGCTTAATGGGGGAGGTTTCCTAATACCCAGGATTGTCTGGCTGCAGGATATCTACGCTTGCAGCTTTATAGTCCTTATCGGGCACCTTCATGATGATGGGGTGGTCTGTTTCCTTGCTCATCATCCATTTAGCCACTAAATCGAACCACTCAGCTGCTGCCTTGGGCGTAGGGTGGGCGTGGTCTTTCTTGCGTGCTAACGTAAGATGAGTGCTGTCGAAATAACGGTCTTTACCCACATGCTTCACAATCAGTTCGTTGATACCCGTATCTTCTTTCCAGTTGGGAGGACTGATCCATACAAACGGGATGTTGCCAATCTTCTTGACAATCGACTGGATATACTGGTCTCGTTTGTCCAAATCGCGCACAAAGAGTTCGTTGCTGCACAGACAGACGACTATAAACGTCGGCTTGTATTGGGCAATATAATGCTCCAATGTCTTTGTCGTTCCCCATTTCTCAGAGCTGGAGCTGTACCAGATGACCGTATGCAGCGTATGTCCGTTGAAGCCGGCATAGTCGTCGAAGCGGTGTGTCAACCCCTCCAACATAGAGTCGCCGATAAACAGGAAGGTCTGTTTACAGGTATCAGGTACTTGCTTCTGCTTCTTTTTCTTTTCCGCTGACTCCTTCTTTATCTGGACAGAATCAACTTTCGGCTTCGTTTCCAATGCCTTCAAACTGATTTTCTTCACTTCATACGACTCCGTTCCCAGTTGGTAGGGACACAGCGCGTATGCCACAACCGCGACAAGGGCTGTTGTCAGCAATAGAAGGAGTTTTGTTTGAGGGGACATTTGGATGGGAGCTGATGGGAGTTGATGGGAATGGATGGGAATGGATGGGAACTGATGGGAACTGATGGGAATGTTACTCCTTTACTCCTTACTCCTTTAAAAGGAGTTCTACGGGACAATGGTCGCTGCCCAGGATTTCCGTGTGGATTTTGGCATCAGCCAAGCATTCCCTTAATCGGTTGGAGATAACGAAGTAGTCGATGCGCCACCCTGCGTTCTTCTGTCTGGCCTGGAAACGGTATGACCACCATGAATACGTCACCTGGTCTGGATAGAGCGTACGGAAGGTATCGGTAAAACCACTGTTGAGCAGGATGGTAAACTTCTCACGTTCCTCATCGGTGAAGCCGGCATTCTTACGATTGGTCTTCGGATTCTTCAGGTCTATCTCTTCGTGGGCAACATTCAAGTCGCCACAGACAATAACGGGTTTCACAGCATCTAACTGGAGCAGATACGCACGGAAATCGTCTTCCCACTTCATACGGTAGTCGAGGCGTTTCAAACCATCTTGTGAGTTGGGTACATAGACGCAGACGAGGAAGAAATCATCCATCTCTAACGTGACGATGCGCCCTTCGTGGTCGTGCTCATCGATTCCCATGCCGTAGGTAACGTTCAGCGGCTTGTGTCTGGTGTAGATGGCTGTGCCTGAGTAGCCCTTCTTGTCGGCATAGTTCCAATAGGACTCATAGCCAGGAAACTGCAGGTCAAGTTGTCCTGCCTGCATCTTTGTTTCCTGCAGACAGAAGAAGTCGGCATCAAGGTTTCTAAACGTATCCTCAAAGCCTTTTCCTGCACAAGCCCGCAGTCCGTTGACATTCCAAGAAATAAACTTCATAGGCTTACTGATCGCTCTCCGTTGTCGGCGGAGTGTAGCTGTTGGTGAGATACATCAGTTCGTTGATGTTGTAGTTGTTATAGTTGACCTGAACGTCACGAATCAGGACGGGCATCGTAAAGGCTTTGTTATAAACCGTGGCAATACTCTCATAGCGTGTGCCATAATAGTTCATGGCCACCCAGAAGTTGATGGTTACGTTCTTGCCGTCAACAGTGAACTCCATGTTTGCAGGCGTCATGAAATAGCGATATAATCCCTGTTCAATGTACTGTGTGTATTCAGGATCTACCAGTTCCACCTTTGCAGTCATGTTGACGGGATCTGCCTGTTCCAATAATGCCTTCAAGTCCAAATGACGCGTCACGTTGGCGATGGCTTTCAGCGGGAAGTTGGAAACCGTCAATTGCATGGTTTCTGTGTTTACATTCCATGATGCAGGAAGACTCTTTTCCACCTGTGTGCCGTTGATGTCATCTGGCTGCAAATAGACAAGATAACCAGAATAATTGCCCTGGATGGCTTGTTTGTAAAGCACCTTTTCGGAATCAGTTAGTGCTCTGGCTTCTATGACAGAATCATCACTGCTGTCGCAGGATGTAAACATGCCTGTTGCCAACAAACACACAGCAAATAACATGTAATACTTAAAGGTTCTCATATTTCTTATGATTTGGTTTATTCTTTTTTGTTCTCCCTCCCCTTGGGAGGGGTAGGGGTGGGCTTCAGATTCTCTTCGATTCGCCACGCAACAGGTTCATGAACTCTTCGCGTGTCTTAGCTTGATTGAAAGCACCGCTGAAGTCACTGGTTGTGGTGATGGCGTTTTGCTTCTCTACACCTCGCATCTGCATACACATGTGTTTGGCTTCGATAACCACCATGACACCCAGCGGTTTCAGGGTCTGTTGAATACAGTCCTTGATTTGTTGGGTCAGGCGTTCCTGCACCTGCAGGCGATGGCTGTAGATATCTACTACTCGTGCGATCTTGCTCAGACCTGTGATGTAGCCGTTGGGGATGTAGGCAATATGAGCCTTCCCGTAAAACGGAATCATGTGGTGCTCGCACATGGAGAAGAAATCAATGTCCTTGACGATAACCATCTGATTGTATTTCTCTTCAAAGAGGGCATCGGTCAACACCTTGTGCGGGTCTTGTGTATAGCCGCGAGTAAGAATCTGCATGGCTTTTGCCACACGCATCGGTGTTTTGAGCAGTCCTTCGCGCTCTGTGTCTTCTCCGATGAGTTGGAGAATGCTTTTATAATGTGCCGCGAGTTCATCGAGTCCTTCGCGGAATTCAATTTCCGGATTCATCTATTCAATGCATAATTAATTGCTAACCGTAATTTTTCCTGCCACGATGCAAGCACCCGTATAGCCCATACCCCTAATGCCACTAAGTACTTTTTCTGCATCTTTCCGATCGCTGAAATTCCCTACCTGGCAGATCCAGCGTGGGGTGACGAAATGCACATAGACAGGCAGGCTGGGGTATTTGGCTTTTACCCGCTGACCTGCTGACTGTGCTTTTTGTTTACCCTCACGAGTGTTGTTTCCTGTACAAACCTGTACACGGTAGCCGTTGACTTTCTTGCCACCCTTGACGATTTTCTTGCGGGCGATAGTAGGAGCGTTCTCATCATCGGTCTCGGTAGGTTCTTCAACCTTTTTCTTGACGATACGCTTTTCCTTCTTTTCTACCGTCGTCTCATGGTTTTTGGCAACATCATCCGCATCCTTGACGGGTACATCCACCTTCGCCTGACTCTGCACCTTGTTTTCTTTGGGCGGAGCTACGTTAATGGGTGTCTTGCCGTTTACAAGGTCGTCGATGTCAGAACTCTCCTTGACGGTAATCGTTCCTTGACCAGCTTCCTGCTTCTGGATATCTTCCAGAAAGGTTTGCGCATGAGCGCCTGTCAGTCCTATGAAGACGAATGACAAGATAGCAACGAATTGTTTCATATTTATTAGTCGTTTGGGGGGTTAGTCGTTTGGTCGTTTAGGGAATTTAGAGAGTTTAAGGAGATTAGGAAGTTTAGGGAATGTTATTTTCTCTCCTTTCTCCCGTTCTCTTCGTTCTCATTTCTCTTTATCCTCTTGCATCGATAATGCACTTGAAGTCGGCTGCTTTCAATGAAGCACCGCCAATCAGTCCACCGTCGATATCTGGGTTGGCAAACAGCTCTGCTGCATTCTTTGCATTACAGCTTCCGCCATAGAGGATCGTGGTGTCGTCGGCAACAGCCTGTCCGTATTTCTCAGCGATGACGCTACGGATGAAGGCATGCATCTCCTGAGCCTGCTCTGCAGTAGCTGTCTTACCTGTACCGATTGCCCATACGGGTTCGTAGGCGATGGTGATGTTGCGGAACTCTTCTTCACTAAGGTTCATCACGCTACCATCCAATGCGGCTTTCACACATATGTTCTGAATGTTGGCTTCACGCTCTTCCAGAACTTCTCCTACGCAGAAGATAACCTTCAGACCGTTCTTGATGGCCAACTTCACTTTCTCTTCCAGCATTTCGTAGGTTTCTTTCTGGTAAGCACGACGCTCAGAGTGACCAAGGATCACATACTGTGCACCCGTTGATTTCACCATCTCTGCGCTAACCTCTCCGGTGAACGCACCTTTTTCTTTGTCGGCACAGTTTTCAGCACCTACCTTGATGACATTTTCATCAACCAACTGGGCTACAGATGCCAAGTGGATGAAAGGTGTGCAGATGACAACCTCACAGTTGGGGCGGTCGTTGACAAGCATTTCGTTCAGCTCTTTTGCCAGAGCGATTCCTTCTTGCAGGTTCATGTTCATTTTCCAATTTCCTGCTACAATTTTCTTTCTCATTACCTTTTAATTTATTAAACAGAATTTATATAATTGTCTTCTTGAACTCCTTGAACTCCCTCCTTTTCAGGCCTTTTCTTCTTTACAAATCGTGTCCACATCCATAATCTGTCTGCTATCGTCAGGACAAGGAGCGGCAGGATAAACCACAGTATGATGCGCAGAATCTTTCCTGGCACCGAGTCTTCCGGCATCTGCAATGCCCGTACGCCTTCTGTCTGTAAGTCGGGCAGGAAGTGGTGGCTCCATTTCCGGATGACAGTTCCTTTTTTCAGCAGCACCAGTCCAGGATTGCTTCGGATAATCGTCTTCAGCGTCGTTCCGTCGGCTCGGCAGAAAGGATATTCCGCACCCGTCAGGTCGCGCCATTTGTTGATGCTCTTGTCGGAACTTGCTGTCACACAGTAGAACGGCAGTCCATTGTCTTCAGCATATTCATATATCTGGTCGATTTCTCCGAAACAGGAGTCGTCGGCTTTCTCCAAGTAGGGTGCCACCAGCAGGAACGTGTATCCTGTATCGGTCAGCACCTCTTCTGTGATATCGTCACCCGTCTCCTGCTCTGTCAGTGAGAAGTCGTGGATGGGTGGCACATAACCCTCTTCCGTTTGCACAGTCTTTGAGTCGATGAACGTCCATGTGGAGTCTGGATAGTCGTTCAGGGTGAATTCCTTCTGCTCTCCGTTCTTCTCCAGGATGAATGTGGTTTCAAACTGTGGTTGCTTTTCCCCTTCTGGAATCTCCATACCCTTTTTGATGTTGGCCCCAATGTGGTAGGGGCGGAAGTCGAATTGCGGCAGGTCGTACAGACTCCACAGACTTGTCAGGAGGATGAATACCACCGTGAAATTGATGACAATCCACTGGTTGGTCCTTGAGATAAACCGCATCATCAGCAGCGGATTTCTCACCACCACGATGGCACAAGCCAGCAAAACAGCATTCTTGCAGAGCGTTTCCCAGTTGGTCAGCTTGATCGCATCACCAAAGCATCCGCAATCAGAGATGGGGTTCCATATAGCCAGCCACAGAGTGATGAGCGTCATGACTGCCATCAGTCCTGTTGCTATCCGCGATGATACACGGCGCTGAATGGCAAACAGCAGGAAGATACCCAGACAGAACTCCAATGCGCACAGACCTACCGACATCGTCATCGTCAGCCAGTCGGGTAGGAGTCCGGCCAGTCCCACCGCCTCCATGTAGTCTTCTATCTTGTACTGCGTACCCGATGGGTCCACAGCTTTCACGTACCCTGAGAAAATCAGCGTTACCGCTAAGACGAATCGACAGATGTTAACCAATACTTTTTTCACGCGTTCATTCCCCGAGTTTGATTGCTCCAAACACCGAATAGTTGATGATATCCATGTAGTTGGAGTCGATGCCCTCGCTCACGAGTGTCTCGCCAGCCAGGTCCTCAATCTCCTTCACACGCTGAATCTTCGTCAGGATGAAGTCGGTATAAGAACTCACACGCATCGAGCGCCACGCCTCGTCGTAGTCGTGGTTCTTCTTCAGCATCAGCTCCAGCGCCTCGCGGGCATGCTGGTCGTAGAGTGCCATCGCCTCTTTTGCCGACATATCCACCTTATCGACATAGCCGCGCTCCAACTGTATCAGTCCTACGATGCCGTAGTTGATCAGCGCGATGAACTCCGGTCGGATGCCTTCGCCCACCAGCGATTCCTTCTTGATTTCTAATGAACGAATGCGCTTCGCCTTGATAAACAGTTGGTCGGTCAGCGACGACGGACGAAGAATACGCCACGATGCACCATAGTCGTGTAGTTTCTTTTCAAACAACGTCCGACATTCCGCCATCACGTCCTTAAACTGTTGTTCTGTTATTTCTGTCGACATATTACTCCTTCTTGTTATAAGGTGCAAAGTTACATCATTTTTTCTAAAATAACGTGAGTTCGACAAAAAAATGTCGGAATCTTCTATAAACAAGTTTTTGGGGTCCTGCATCCTGGGATTTTGAAATAAAATCCTACACCTTACACCTATGTTTGTAAGTTGTTGATTATCAAGTAGATATAACTTCACTTTGTAAAAATATCCTACAACATCGTACATTTTAAGTACACTGGTCTCTGAAAGAGGCTCTTTTACCCACCAAAAGAGCCTCTTTTGGTCACCAACGGAGCCTCTTTTACTGATCAAAAGAGCCTCTTTT
>CADCPZ010000013.1 GCA_902803475.1 uncultured Prevotellaceae bacterium | reverse complement strand
TGCCCATGCCGTAGCATAGGTGCTATGGGTATGCACGATGCCGCCCAACTCTGGGAATTCTTTATATAAGATAAGGTGCGTCGGTGTATCACTCGATGGGTTGAGGTCGCCTTCCACGACCTTTCCCGTTTCCAAATCGACGACTACCATGTCGCTGGCTTTCATCACATCGTATTCTACACCCGACGGTTTGATGACCACAAGGCCTTTTTCACGATCGATGGCACTGACATTGCCCCACGTGAATATCACAAGATTGTGTTTCACCAAGTCCAAATTGGCGCGAAACACTTTTTCTTTTAATTCTTCTAACATAATCTTATTCCTTTATTCCTTTACTCCTTACCACAGTACCTTATAAAGGATACACAAGATGAGAATGATGGCAAAGGCGCCGATATTAAAGATACGATCGGTTTTGAATATTTTGGTCTCCACTCCGATAGATCTCACATCCTCCACATCGTCAAGGGCATTGCTAACAAGGTACTTATAGATACAGTACAGGAAGGCACCCATGAAAATGAAAGCCTCAAATCCTAAACGGCGGAGATCTTCATAGAAGAAGCCCATAATGCCCAACACAAGTGCCGCCGTGGAAAGTCCAAGACTATAGTGTGCCCATTTGAATAGAACGCGTTTGGTCTTCTCTGGCACGACCTCTGCAGGTTTGGTATCTTTCGACATGTATGACAGACCGAAGAACATGACAACCAGGCAGATAAACACATATCCCATTCGAAGAAGGAAGGGCACCTCTGGCATCATGAACTTAAACAGTACGGAGAAAACGAAAGTTCCGACAGCAGTAACAACCGCTGCGATGGCACTGGCACGCTTCCATAACAGTCCGAGTCCAAAGATTACCACAATACCAGGATAAACGAATCCTGAATATTCCTGAATCACCTGGAAGGCCTGGTCAGCACCACCCATGATAGGATATACTGCCACAAGGGCGATGATGAGGGCACAGAGAGATGTAATACGGCCCACATGTACCAGTCTCTTCTCTGATGCGTTCTTGTTGATGAACTGTTTGTAAACATCCATCGTGAAGATGGTTGATGTAGAGTTGAACATTGATGCCAACGAAGAGATGACGGCAGCTGTCAGCGCTGCAAACGACAGACCTTTCACGATCACAGGTGTAAAGTTACGGATCAGGAACGGATAGGCGTCATCTGAACGCTCGATAGAACCGGTGAGGTTGGTCAACAGATCATGTACAGGAACACCATTGTGCTCACCATTGATGATATAGAATGCACAAACACCAGGGATGCAGACGATGAACGGAATCAAAATCTTCAGGAAGGCAGCGAAAATCATACCCTTCTTTGCTTCGTCCAGCGACTTGGCTGCAAGACCTTTCTGAATGATGTACTGGTTGAAACCCCAGTAGCCAATGTTGGTTAACCACAACGCACCAACGATGACCACGATACCCGGAATGTCAAAATAGGGGTCGGAGCCAGGTTGCGTCGTCAGCACCTGTCCTGTACTATTCACCACACCATCGATATCTGGATACAAATCAGCATTGCGTTCGACGACCAAATTGAAATGATGGTCGCCGCTGATACTCTTCAGATGATTGAATATTTCCTGGAAGGCTCCAACGGCACCTCCTTCAATGCCCAAAGTTGACCCGATGACGTCCAAAGCAGCGTATGCAGTAATCAAACCGCCACCTACCAGGAAGGTCACCTGCATCACATCGGTCCAGGCCACTGATGCCAAACCGCCATAAATAGAATAGACACCTGCGATGAGGAAGAGGATGAAGATGATGCTCATCAGCGTCACATCAACTGGCATCCCTAAGAACGAGCCTGCAATGGTCGGCAAGCCGAGAATCTGTTTGATGGCCAGCGCACCCAGCCAACTTACGGACGTCAGGTTGATAAAAACATACAGGAAGAGCCAGAAAATAGAAAAGGCGAGTCCTACTCCCCAGTTATAACG
This sequence comes from uncultured Prevotellaceae bacterium, assembly GCA_902803475.1. Lineage (GTDB taxonomy): Bacteria > Bacteroidota > Bacteroidia > Bacteroidales > Bacteroidaceae > Prevotella. The sequence continues at coordinate 2,045 of CADCPZ010000013.1, read as the reverse complement.
TTCACGCAGGAACTGCGGGATGGTGAAAATTTTCCGTTCAATCATGAGAGGCAACAGGAACTTCGCCACAACGATAAGCGTTGCTGCCGCCATCAGCTCATAGGCTGCCATAGCGATACCCGATTTGAATGCCGAACCCGACATACCGATAAACTGTTCTGCCGAGATGTTGGCAGCGATGAGCGATGCTCCCACAGCCCACCAGGTCAGGGTGTTACCGGCAAGGAAGTAGTCGGTTGATGATTTCTCTTCTCCTTTCTTGCTACGCGACAGGAAGATACCCATGCCGACGAGAATAACAATGTACACAAGGAAGACTAAATAGTCGGCCGTTGTGAAACCATTGTTTTTTAGCGCGTCTAAAATACTGTTCATTTTCTGATTGATTTAGTTATTTTTTAATGATTTATTTCACACTGAATTTATATGCTGCATGACTGAAATATTTCTCTCCTGGCTTCAATATCGGCTGCGCCCAATCTTTCTTGTTCGGAGAATCGGGGTATTTCTGACTTTCAAGACAGATGCTCACGTGCTTCGGATATTTCACGCCATGTTTACGGATGATATTGGCATCCTTGCCTACACCCTGGAAATTAGCGCTATATACCTGCACACCTGGCTCGTTGGTAAACATCTCCATAAAGATGCCGCTCTTCGGACTGTAAAGGCTGGCGCACACCTGCGTGTCATCACCCTTGCCATTCTGGAAGGTATTCAGACAGTAGTTATGGTCATATCCCCCAGCCTGCTGAATCTGTGCATAAGTCGAATGGATGCTGTCGCCAACAGCATGCGGTTTGCGAAAATCCATCGGGGTTCCCTCAACAGATACTATCTCACCTGTCGGAATGTAAGCCTTGTCGCTGGGCGTAAAATTATCGGCATTGACATACAGTACCTGGTCGTAGGCAGCCTGCGTGAAGTCGCCACTCAGGTTGTAATAGTTGTGATTGGTCTGGTTGATAATCGTCTCTTTGTCGGTAGTCGCCTCCCAAGTGATATCAAGGGTATTGTCAGCCATTACCCGATAGGTTGTCGTTGCCGTTACCTTTCCTGGGAATCCGTTTTCGCCGTCTTCAGCAACGATGGTCAGTTTCAAGATGCTATCGCCAATCTGCTCTGCGTCATACACTTGATTCATCCAACCTGTGGTACCACCACCATGCAGACAGTTGGTGCCATCGTTCTGTTTCAACTGATAAACGCTGTCGTTCAGCGTGAAGCGTCCGTCCTTGATGCGGTTGGCATAACGGCCCACGCTGGAACCGTAATCACTGGGTGAGTTCAACGTATCGGCATACTGCGCGATATTGTCGAATCCCAGCACGACATCGGTAGGTTTTCCGTCTTTATCGGGAACCACCAGACTGACCACACGCCCGCCATAGTTGGTGATGCACACTTCCATACCATTATCATTCTTCAACACATACAAAGCTGTTTTCTTGCCGTTGATGGTTGAATCAAACGCTGCGGGATCTAAACCGGATACCGTTAACTTGCTTTCGTTTTTTGTCGCACAGGCCGCAAACAAAGCGGCGACAAAAGTTAAAAGAACAAAGGACTTTTTCATTGTTTTCTCCTATTTAATTTTTTATGATAGTTTTATGACGTACACTTATTGTTTTTGTCATCATTTAACAAAAGGGAAAAAGCAAGTCCTACTGTCCTTCTTGATGGTACTACTCGATCGTGAAGTCATAAACATAGCCGCCCCAGTTACCTTCTATACCTGTAAAGACCAGACAGTATTCACCTGCTTTCCCATCGACAAAAACATCATATACACCTGGTCGAGTTTCACGATACCAAACGGTCATGTCGCGTACAAATTTGACGGTTTCATCGGTTTTTATGATGGTTGCCGTGATTCCGGTCAGCAAGCGTGTTTTTTTCTTCTGTTTGAACTTCCCTACATGAAAATCACGAACGGTATATTGTGCATCAAACAGGATATCCTCTGCTTTTGTCACCTCCTGCGGCTGACGGAAAAACATACGGAAATGTGCCCGTTTCTGGAAATGATGGGGACTTGTTCTGCC
>CADCPZ010000012.1 GCA_902803475.1 uncultured Prevotellaceae bacterium | reverse complement strand
TATACAGTTTGCATCAATTCCTCTTAACCCGAACCTATAACGCAAATTGCCCAAAAGTTCTTCTACCCAATCATACATCGGAATACCTTGCAAACGAGAAAGAGAGGTAATCAATGTCTCCAGTTGTTCAATTTCCATCTCAGTAATCGGTGTCTCATTGATAGAGAAATCACAACTATACCTAAGAAACTTACGCTTGCCATATTGATATGATTCGATAGGTGCCTCCCAACCATCGACACTCTTCATAAACTTGATATCATCGTATATCTGTTTCTTAGATACAGGCTTAACACCAGCATCTTCCAACTGCTCGTTGACTTTCTCCATTAGATCTTCAATGAAGTACTTATGGTATTGGTCGCCAAAGCATTTGTCGAGTATCTTGTACCTTATAAGAGCTTTTCTGTTATCTGGCATTGTCAATCAAGTTTTACGCAGATGTTGGTTAGTTCACTTCTCGATTGCAAATATACGAAGAATTTCTGAAACGGAAAAGAAAGCAGTGTTTTTTTAGGAAATCCGCCGTTGGGTGAAAGTTTAAGTGGTCGTTTTGGTTTGTTCAAAAATATTTTTATAGTATATTTTTTTAAAGATACACTATATTATAGTTAAATAATTATTATAAAGCTAATTATCGTTTTTAAAAGATACATCAAAGGTACACAAAACATACATAAAAGATACACTAAAGATACATTTTGCATACATTTAGTACTGTTTTGTGAAGCAAAACGGGCCGGATTGATTTGCGAAAGCTATGCTTTTGACCTCCAAAAGGTATGCTTTTGACCTCCAAAAGGTATGCTTTTGGATTGCGAAAGGTATGCTTTTGACCTCCAAAAGGTATGCTTTTGACCTCCAAAAGGTATGCTTTTGGATTGCGAAAGGTATGCTTTTGAAAATGTAGTGTTAGAGTACTGTCGGCATACAGTTAGTGTATCTTTAGTGTATCTTTTATGTATCTTTCGTGTATGTATAATGTATCTTTTTTTATGTTAAAACATTCGATAAACCTTTTATTTATCGCGGTTTTTCAAAATTTTAGTGTATCTTTGCAGAGAAAAGAAATATTTTTTTAAAAAATACTGAAATTAGATACAACTACCCTGCGTTTGTTTTGGTGCAGAAATGATCAATAGGAACGACAAACGCAAGCTGGTGGCATATAACGGACTCATCGTGCTGGAAATAAACGGTTTCCAGCACGTATGCATCATTCGATATGGAGACCAGCAATGATGCGATGGGGCATGCTCTGAATAATGCACGCTTCAATTTTGAATGCAAGCGACTGGCGCAAGGCAAAGCATATCGGATTGTTGAGAAGTAATCGATTCAAGGGGCGAAGGTAGGGACTGCCTTGGGAGTCCAGTTTTTAAAGAAGCGGATAACTTTTGTCTTATCGTAGCCCTTTCCTTCCTCTAAGAAACTGGAGTCCTGGATATGCAGAACACGTCCATTTTCATCTAATATAACAAAAACGGGGAACCCGAAACGCGCTGGATTATTCAGTCGCTTCATCATTTCAGCAGCCAATTCCTGCTGTTCTTTATTGTCGGCATGCGGATCGTAGTTGACATGAATATAGACAAAATGATCATCTATCAGTTGACTAATGGTGCTGTCGTTGGTGATAAAATCAGCAAACCGCAAACACCAAGGACACCAGTTGCCGCCTACCTGACAAACGACGAACTTGCCTTTCTCCTTTGCTTGAACAAGAGCGGCATCAATCTGCGACATCGGATTGATTTGCTCGTCATAGTCTTTTTTCAATGCATTTTGTGCCTGCATCGTTGACATGATACAAACGGCAAACAATATGAATACGATTCTTTTTCTCATCTGCTTTTATATAGGGAATTAAAGGTGATGTTAAAATTGAAGTTAAATATGGCTGCAAATATAGTTACTTTTCTCCAAATTCGTTACTTTTGCATGTAAATTTGCAAAAGAAAATGAGATTTTCCAAATATACGATTCTATTGCTCCTGTCTATTTTCCTCTTGGCAGGATGCCACACCAGCAGCAATTTCGAAAGGCAACAGCGCGAGAAAGAGAAAATTGAACGCAGGATGCGCAAGAGGGCTGAAAAACGCGCCAGGAAGGAAGCCAAGAAGCGCGAGAAAGAGGCACGAAAAGCAGCCAAGAAGAAAAAGAAGGGAAAGGGAAAAGACAATGATTATCGGGAAGAAACCCGAGTAATAGAGCGATTTGATATGGAGGGCCGCACTTTCACAGACAACAAGGCTGCCGTTCGCTCACGATTCCATTTCAAAGACCATAACACCACATCGGTTGAAATGGCGAAAAAGATTGGTATTGAGCCATGTGAGACGCGTGAGGAGGCTGAGAGGAAAGTCAAGAAACTCAACTATATTGAAAGCAACCGATATTATCTGGTAGATAACCTGACACATTCGGTTCCTTATCTGGGTGATGGAGCCAGGGATTTGCTGTATGACATCGGCAAAAGATTCCAAAAAAGACTGAAGAAGCTGGGATATCGCGAGCACCGCATCATCGTAACCTCCATCCTCCGTACACGTGAGGATATCGCCCGATTGCGAAAGGTCAACGGCAACGCAGTGAGGAATTCAGCCCACTTGTATGGAACCACTTTCGACCTTTCGTATTCAAGATTCAATCGCATCGACATGGAAGGCAATATGGTTGACAATACCACGATGGCAAATATCCTGGGGGAAGTGCTTAGCGAACTACGCGACGAAGGACGTTGCCGCATCATTTTCGAGCGCAACCAACATTGCTTCCATGTGATGAGTTCGGAGTAAGATACCCCTCACCATTTTACTTTTATGCCTCCGATCACCCACAATCCTGGCTGTGGAATATTACCGTAATCCACATATTTACGGTTGAAGAGATTGTTGGCTTCTATGTAAACCTGATAGCGATCGGCATTCCAGGCAAGTCGGGCATCCATGATGCCATAAGTACTATAATTGCATAGATTCCCGTTCACATCGGTATAACTGCCCGTTCGATGCTGCAAACGAAAGGTCATATCCAGCTCCAACTGTTTCCATAGGTTCATCTGTAATCCTGAAACCAGTTTGTTACGCAAATATTCCAACGCATAACGACTTTGGATGCCAGCCTCCTCATTCTTGTCTTGATGGATATAGCTGTAGGCCAGCTGGAAATGTTTCAAGAAATGCTGTGCAGGAAACAGGCGTATGAGGTTCATCTCTAAGCTTGTCTCAACACCCAAGGCATTGATTTTTCCAAAGTTGACAGACTCCCAAGGGGCTTCAGGTCCTTGATCTGTATGACGAATCCAATCAATGAGATTTTGATAATGGTTGTAATATACGCAAACTTTACCAGTCACACTACGCCCCAGATAGCGAATACCCGTTTCTACCGCCGACACCTCTTCTGGTTTCAGATGCTTGTCTGCCTTGTATCCACCCACCGAATAATATAGTTCTGTCACCGAAGGCATACGCAACGAAGCGTTGTACGAGGCATACACCTTCCAATGATTACCGATACGGTAGCCTGCATCAATGCTTGGATAAACCCGTACACCCATATCTGCCCAACTATTGTTGACTGCCACAAGTCCTGCCGAAATAGTCATGCGGTTCCAAACAACATTATGCTCGAAAATAAACTGAAGGTTTGTTCTGTTCAACCCGTATTCATAATCGCGATCGGTGCCGTGAATCGAATGCTTTCTACTCAGCGGTTCACCCAGATTGCTACTCATCAGGTCTTCGTAGCGTATTTCAGCCCCCACAGCTGTACGTCCCCCTACCCAATCGATGTAACTATTTAGGTTCAGACCATAGACATTCGTCAGGTGATAATTGTATTTCACACGGTCAGGTTCACCACGGAAATATTCAAAACGGTCGGCAAATCGGTTCCAATAGACAGCCGGTTTAATATGAATCGGTCCACATTTGGCATCAGCCTGCAATGCCGTATAGGTTTTAAAGGTATGTTCAAACTGATTGTCTGACGACACGCCGTAGAAGGTATTCGAACCGAAGTCCTTTACCGACATGCCCGCATGCCACTGAACGTGCAACTGTTCGTGGTCGTAGCTGCCCTGATAGAACGCTTTTCCACCACGATAATCTGCATTCAGGGCACCCGCCTTATTGCGGTTGTAACCATCGCTGCGAGTATAGGAGGCAGAAAGAGAATGGAAGTCCACTCCCGCCCCCTTCCGAAGGGAAGATAGTGCGCCTCTACCTGCAGCAGACAAATAACCATAGGAACCGCCTTCCACACGTGCATCAACAGCAAGGAAACGTTTTCCTGTTTCCTTCTTGAGAGGCTGTTCTGATAAAGAGGAAATAGCCTCCCCCTGAAGGGGGGATAAGAGGGGGGCTTTCGTCACCACATTGATTGCTCCAACTAATGACGATGTGCCATAGACACGTGCTGCTGGACCCTCCAGCACTTCTATGCGCTCAATATCACTAATATCGACAGGAAAATCAAAGGAGTTGTGTCCTGTTTGCGGGTCACAGATGTTAATGCCATTCAGCAATACGGTGATCTGTTCGTAGTTGCTGCCACGCACACTCACATCGGTCTGTGCACCCATGGGGCCGCGTTGCCGCACATCCACTCCCACAGCCAGTTTCAGCAGGTCGTTAATACTCTGTACTGCCGCCGCCTGAATATCGTCGCGCGACAGTATCGTTACCATTCTCGCTTGCTGACTCTGCGTCAGCGGCGCTCGCGTTCCCATCACACTCACCCCTTCGAGCATTACCTCTCGGTTTGTGCGGACAGAGTCTGCCGTCACCAGTTCCTCACTTGTGGTGACACCATCGGCTGTAGCATGCGACAACGTAGCCACACTCAGCACACCGATGACAACCTCGCGTCCCAGACAAGAGAACAAAGAGTACCCCTTGTTGGTGAAGTGCGTAAACTTCAGAACACTGCGCTTGTTGAAAATTGGTTTGTACATGATGATATCTCAAAAACGAGTGCAAAAGTAGTAAATAATTTACAATTTGACTATTTACAATTGACTATTTATTTGAGAATTTCCCAATTTTATATTACTTTTGCACCCATAAAACCCATTAACCCATTATCCTCCATGACCCACACCGAAGAACAACAGAAGAAAGATGAAATGTACATGCAGCGTGCTCTTGACGAAGCGCAAGCAGCCTATCGCGAAGGGGAGATACCCATTGGGGCTGTCATCGTTTGCAAGGACCGTATTATTGCTCGTGCCCACAACCTGACAGAAACGCTCAACGACGTGACAGCTCATGCAGAGATGCAGGCTATCACCGCCGCCGCCAATGCGCTGGGTGGAAAATACTTGACGGGATGTACGCTCTATGTGACTGTAGAACCTTGTATTATGTGTGCCGGAGCTATCGGATGGGCACAAATCTCCCGTATCGTCTATGGTGCTCCTGATGATAAGCGTGGTTATCATGACCATGCTCCTCATGCCTTTCATCCGAAGGCAACAATAACGGCAGGCATCTTAAAAGACGCCTGCCGTAAGTTGATACAAAATTTCTTTCAGGAAAAAAGAGCCTACCCCTAACCCCTCCCAAAGGGAGGGTAACAGGTCCCTCCCCTTTGGGGAGGATAGGAGGGGCTTCTTACTTCACCTGTACGACCAGATACTTGCTTGTGCTCCAGAATGTCTGCGGATCAATGATGCGCAGCACATACTGCCCTTTCGTATCTTTGTCCAGCGTATAGCTGCTCGATGAATGTGAAGTCAGGATTTTAGCACTCTTAGAATACAGTTTGATTTCTCGGTCAGTACGGATATCAATCTTCGTGAAGTAGTTCTTGTTGAAGTTGCCCTGCAACACTTTTCCGCCGGAAATGATGCCCTGATTCTTCAGCTCGCTCTTGGTTCCATAGACGAACCAGGCTGTATTCAGTTGTTTATCCTGAGAACTGATGGTCTGAGCCTTTTCGGTGTTCTCGGTCTTCAGGTCAGTAACATCCTTGTTCAGGTTCTCCACATCCTTGTTCAAACCAGTAATCGTCTGGTCCAACTCTGCGATATGAATGTTTTTCTGATCCAATTCAGTACGAAGAGCCTGCAACTGTCTGTCTTTCAATGCCATCTGAGCCGTCAGGTTTTCGATGGTCTTCTGCAGCTGGTCACCCTTGAAACCCACTTCGCGCAACTGCTGGCGCAGTTTAGCTATCAACTCACGGTTCTCAGCCATACGCTGAGCAATAAACTGGATATTCTCACGAATTTGTACGGCTTTATCAGCTCCTTCACCGCTCTTGGCAATCGTCACGCGCTCTTCAGCCTCGTTGATTTCCTGAAAACCCTGTTGGATTTCATTCAACGTACCCATCAGGTCATTGATTTCGTTGTCTCTGGCAGCAATGATATTCTGCAAGGAATCATTCTGTGCCAATTGAGAGTTTTTACCTTCCTGATTGCCACATGCAGTAAGCATCATGATGCCTGCTACAAAAAATAAAAGCTTTTTCATATTCTTTCTCCTTATTATATATGTCGATATTTCGTTATGTCGATTTTCATTATGTTGAGTTACTCAACCCTTCACTTTCAACTTTCTCCCTGCCACAACAATCACGATTTCGCCACGCGGTTCGGTCTTCGTGAAATGAGCGATTACCTCGCCCAAAGTGCCACGCACGCTCTCTTCGTGCACCTTTGAAATTTCGCGTGCCACACTCGCTTGGCGGTCTTCGCCTAATGTGTCAGCCAACTGTTGCAGCGTCTTGAGCAACCGATAGGGCGACTCGTAAAACACCATCGTGCGTGTTTCTTCCTTCAACGCCTCTAAACGAGTCATGCGTCCTTTCTTCGGCGGCAAGAATCCCTCGAAGCAGAATCGGTCACAGGGCAAGCCCGACGATACCAATGCCGGCACGAATGCCGTTGCTCCAGGTAATGTCTGCACCTCGATGCCGGCTGCTACCGCTTCGCGTATCAGGAAGAATCCTGGGTCGCTGATGCCTGGCGTTCCTGCATCGCTAATCAAGGCAACGGTCTGTCCGCCTTTCAATCGTTCTACGATGCCTGCCGACGTGCCGTGTTCATTGAACTTATGATGCGACATCATATGGGTTTGTATATCGAAATGTTTCAGCAGAATGCCCGATGTGCGGGTATCTTCAGCCAACACAAGGTCGGCTTCCTTGAGGATTCTGATGGCTCGCATCGTCATATCCTCCATGTTTCCCACGGGTGTGGGTACGATATACAGTATGCCCATTTCGGTGGCAAAGGTAAACTAATTTATCAATAAAACAAAAAAAGCGGTTATTTCTTTGCAATTTTTAAAAGGAATTGTAACTTTGAGGTTAGCTCTAAGATACTTCCGTTCGAAAATGAAAAGAAAAACGAGTTTTCCTTTTGCATTTTGCTCACTTAATCGTAACTTTGAACTTCGTTCGAAGGTAGGCTGCGCCTCAACAAAAAAAATAATTCTCAAATTATTTTGTTTTGTCTTCGGCTTGCACTATCTTTGTAGCCGCTATTATGACTAGGACAATCAGTGGGGAGTCACACCGCCCTGGACGAATAGAAGTGGTGTGCGGGTCTATGTTCTCTGGAAAAACGGAGGAATTGATTCGAAGAATGAAACGTGCGAAATTTGCCAAACAGCGGGTTGAAATTTTCAAGCCGCGTATCGATACGCGCTATAGTGATGTCGATGTAGTAAGTCACGACCAGCATGCCATCAAGAGTACGCCTGTGGAATCGTCGAGCACCATTCTACTGCTGGCATCAGACATTGATGTTGTAGGTATTGACGAAGCACAGTTCCTAGACGACGGACTTGTTGACGTGTGCAACGAGCTTGCCTACCGAGGCATCCGCGTCATCATTGCAGGTCTGGATATGGACTTCAAAGGCGTTCCTTTCGGTCCGATGCCGGCACTATGTGCGATTGCCGATGATGTCACAAAGGTGCATGCTATCTGTGTGAGATGCGGCAACTTAGCGTATGTGAGCCACCGACTGGTAGCTGACGACAAGCGTGTGCTGTTAGGCGAGACCTCGGAATACGAACCCTTATGCCGCGACTGCTACCAGAAAGCTATCAGCGAAGAAGGCTGAACATTTATTATTTATGCAATAATCATCCTCCACTCATGGAACAGAAAATCACATTCGATAAAGTTATCAGATGGGCATTCATCGCCCTGATACTGTTCGCATCATTCCTGATCGTCAAATCGCTGTCTGGCGTGCTGCTTCCTTTCTTCATCGCCTGGCTCCTGGCATACCTTGTCTATCCCATCGTGAAGTTTGTGCAGTACAAGCTGCATGTTCCCACAAGAGCTTTGAGCATCATTGTGTCGCTCATCTTCATCATCGCCGTCATTACAGGTATTTTCTGGCTGATTATACCACCGATGATTGAACAGGTGGACAAACTCATCGACTTCATCAACAATTACGTCAACCAAAAAACCGATGCCAGCAACATCGGTGCCTATGTACAGCAATGGGTAAAAGACAACCAGCAGCAGATTGAAAAGTTCCTCAAGAGCGAAGACTTCGCCGATGCCATAAAGGTAGCAATGCCGAAGTTGTTTGCCGTCATTGGGCAGACAGCCAATATCATGATGAGCATCTTCGCATCGTTCATCACCTTATTATATATGTTCTTCATTCTGCTCGACTATGAGTTCCTGACCGACAATTGGGTAAGAATATTCCCCAAGAAAAATCGCCCCTTCTGGAATTTGCTGGCCAAAGATGCTGAACGCGAGTTGAACAACTATATTCGCGGACAAGGATTGGTAGCCTTCTGCATGGGTGTGATGTTCTGCATCGGATTTACCATTATCGGATTCCCGATGGCCATCGGTCTGGGCATCCTCATCGGCATTCTCGACCTCGTGCCCTACCTTCATACGTTCGCTCTCATCCCTACAGCCTTCCTCGCGCTGCTGAAAGCCGCTGACACAGGCCAGAACTTCTGGGTTATCTTCGGATTGGCACTCATCGTCTTTGCTGTCGTACAAGTCATCTCCGATATGGTTGTCACGCCGAAGGTGATGGGAAAAGCGATGGGACTCAACCCTGCCATTCTGCTACTTTCCCTCTCCGTATGGGGCTCCTTGCTGGGATTCATCGGACTAATTATTGCCCTTCCACTCACCACACTTATCATCGCTTACTGGCAACGATACGTCACAAAAGAGCATGAAGAACCAACAAATTTAGAGGCTGTCGAACAAAAAACTGCCGAATAATTTGTTGGTATCAGAAAAAAGTAATACCTTTGCACCCGATTTCAACAAAAGGTTGATCCGTTAGCTCAGCTGGTAGAGCACAACACTTTTAATGTTGGGGTCTTGGGTTCGAGCCCCAAACGGATCACTTTTAAAAATCGGCAAATGATTGATTTTCAATCGCTTGCCGATTTTCTTGTATCTCAAATGCACCACTTTTGCACCACACAACCCCTACAACAAGGTTTTACAAACTGGCCTATATACCACGAAATGGCAAATTAACACTTATTAGAGTTGTTTCAATAACTCTCTGCCTTTCTTAGTCAGATAGTATGATTGCATTGGATGATTTGGAGCC
>CADCPZ010000011.1 GCA_902803475.1 uncultured Prevotellaceae bacterium | reverse complement strand
AGAGTCCTTCTCGAACGTTTGCACCAATGCTAGTACCTGAGCGTAGTAATTGCTTCGACATTACCGATTCACGTTTCTTGTCACGCAGGTATCGATAACATTTTGCTATTCGCTTTCCGAACATCAAACTCTTCTCGCCTACTACACTCTGTGTTGCCACAACTATTATCTTTTAACTATTAACTATTATCTATTATCTATTAACTATTAACTATTTAACGATTCCTTTTTCCAAGTACTCGGCAAGGTTGGTGCGAACCTTTGCTGCAGCGCCCTCTGCAGCCACTTTTGCAATATCATGCTCAACCATAATCTTCACCAATTCCTCGAAGCTGGTCTTATTGGGGTTCCAACCCAATTTCGCCTTTGCTTTTGTAGGATCGCCCCAGAGATTGACAACATCGGTAGGACGATAGAAGTCAGGGGAAACACGGACGACGACGTCGCCGGGTTTGAGGGATGAGGACTGATGGCTGATGGCTGAATCTATGCTCTTGACTACGCCAACTTCGTCAAGACCTTCACCTTGGAATTCGAGTTCTATGCCTGCGTGTTTGAAAGCGAGGTCTGTGAACTCACGAACACTATGCTGTACACCTGTAGCAACGACATAGTCTTCTGGTTTGTCTTGCTGGAGGATGAGCCACATACATTCCACATAATCTTTGGCATAGCCCCAGTCGCGTAGAGAGTCCATGTTACCAAGGTACAAGCAATCCTGCAGCCCCTGTGAAATACGAGCAGCAGCAAGGGTAATCTTACGGGTGACAAACGTCTCACCGCGACGCTCTGACTCGTGGTTGAAGAGAATGCCAGAGCAGCAATACATGTTGTATGCCTCACGGTACTCCTTCACGATCCAGAAACCATACTGCTTCGCTACAGCATACGGACTATAGGGATGGAAAGGTGTATTCTCATTCTGTGGAACCTCCTCCACCTTGCCATACAACTCTGAGGTTGATGCCTGGTAAACACGGCAGGTCTTTTCCAAGTGGCAGGCACGAACAGCCTCCAAAATGCGCAGGACACCTACGGCATCAACGTCAGCTGTAAATTCTGGTGAATCGAAACTTACCTGCACATGGCTCTGTGCGGCCAGGTTATATATCTCGTCAGGTTGTACCTTATCTACCACCTGTACCAAACCCATGGAGTCGCCCATGTCGCCATAGTGCAGGTGAAAGTGTGGCTGACCTTCAAGGTGAGCTATGCGCTCACGAAAATCAACTGAACTACGACGGATGATGCCGTGTACTTCATAATCTTTCTCCAAAAGGAACTCGGCCAAGTAACTTCCGTCCTGACCTGTAATACCGGTAATCAGTGCTGTTTTCATCATTATCTTATTGCTAATTTACTTTTTCGTATTGTTTATTAGTCACAGTTGAAGATGTCGCGGGTATATACTTTTGATGAGACATCATCCAAAACGGTATCATAACGATTGGCAATGATGGCATCTGACAGTTTCTTAAACTCATCAAGGTTGTTCACTATCCTTGAACCAAAGAAGGTTTCACCGTCTTTGAGCGTAGGCTCATAAATGATGATATTGGCTCCCTTAGCCTTCACACGCTTCATGATGCCTTGGATGGCACTCTGGCGGAAATTGTCGGAGTTGGACTTCATGGTTAGACGGAAGACGCCAACAGTGACGTTTTTCTCTGCACTTTCATTCCAATCGCTATTTGAAGTATAGTAACCAGCCTTGCGTAGTACCTCATCAGCAATGAAATCCTTACGGGTACGGTTACTTTCAACAATGGCTGTCATCATGTTTTGAGGTACATCAGCATAGTTAGCCAGTAACTGCTTTGTATCCTTGGGCAGACAATAGCCACCATAGCCAAAACTCGGATTATTATAGTGGGTACCGATACGGGGGTCAAGGCCAACACCAGAAATAATGGCCTGTGAGTCGAGGCCTTTGACCTCGGCATAGGTATCGAGTTCATTGACGTAGCTGACACGAAGAGCCAGGTAGGTGTTCGCAAAGAGCTTTACCGCCTCAGCCTCAGTCATGCCCATGAAGAGACAAGGAATTCCCTTGTCGATGGCTGATGGCTGATGGCTGATGGAAGATTTGGGCTGCATATCTTTATTGGGACCGATGGCACCTTCAACAAGTAAGGATGCAAAAGTCTTGGCTTTTTCTTCTGCCTCCGGATTGCCAATAGCAGTAATGGCCGCATTCTCTTCGTCCCACTTCGCGTTGCGGTCTGCAGGCAATATCTTGGGATAACCTACAATGATACGACTTGGATAGAGGTTATCATAAAGGGCCTTGCTCTCACGCAGGAACTCCGGCGAGAAGAGTAGATTAAACTTCTTACCCTTCAAGGCGGGATCTGTGAGGAACTTCAGGGCGTACTTCACATACAGGCTGCGGCAATAACCCACAGGAATGGTACTCTTAATAACCATCACTGCATCGGGATTTACACTCAACACAAGGTTAATGACATCCTCCACATGCGATGTGTCGAAGAAATTCTTCTGCGGATCATAGTTGGTCGGAGCCGCTATCACGACAAAGTCGGCATCCCTATATGCACTTGCTCCGTCAAGCGTAGCGAAAAGGGAGGACTTTTCATTCCCCTCATCTCTCGCCTCCCCTACACAAGGGAGGATGGAGGGGTCTTTTAGGTATTTTTCGATATACTCATCTTGGATAGGAGAAATGCGCTTGTTGATTTTCTCCACCTTTTCCGGCACGACATCCACTGCCACGACATGATGATGCTGCGCCAACAGCGTAGCGATGCTCATGCCTACATATCCTGTGCCTGCAACTGCTATTTTCATTGGAGAATGGTTATTGGTTATTGAAACCCCTCTCTGGCTCCCCTGAGGGGGAGGATCTGTGAATGGGTTATGGGTTATTAAAATAAAGATTAAGAGTTATGGGTACCTATACGTCGGGGGTTCCTGCTGCGTTTGCAGTAGTTCAGAAAAGAGTATGACGCATCTCAATGATTATTCGGTACCCGCCGTAGGGATATTATGATCGGTATGTAATATCTCGCAGAATCTCTTAATCGCTTAAATGCGCGGCAAAGGTACATAAAATATCCGAATTAGAAAAATAATCACCGAAAATATTATATTTTCGAAACAACAAAAAAACGGAACCTCCGAAGAAGTTCCGTTCGAGAGAGGTGCCTGGCGGATTCGAACCGCCGTAGACGGTTTTGCAGACCGTTGACTAAGCCACTCATCCAAGGCACCATTTTGTTTTTGCGGGTGCAAAGGTAATTGTTTATTTTCAAACAACCAAATTTTTATTTCACTTTTTATGGTGACAATCGAATTTCCTTTGGGATCCCGACGGTTTCTGTTGTCGTTTACTTTCACGCAACGGACAGCCGACACAACCAGCACAAGGGTCGTTGGCAGCCTTCAGTACCAGCCATATACGATACAGGGCATACGACACGGCACAGATCAGTACGACAACAATGACAAAGTATTGCAAATATTTTTACAATTAAACGGGATTTTCATTCGGATCGTCATTGAACAAATCATCGGCAGCTTTCAGTTCATCCTCATCGAACCACTGTGAAAGTTTGGACTTTGCTTTCTCGCGTACCTCATCTGACACACTACCCCATACTTTATGAAGCACGAAGATCAGCACGGCCATATCATCGCCCAGTCCTGCGATAGGAATGGCGTCCGGAACCAGGTCTAATGGGCTTATCAAATAACCCAACGCTCCGATGATAATGGCCTTGTCTTTCAAGGAAACCGTATTATTCTGCAGGGTATAATACAGGATCATAGCCGCATAGACCAGTTTGGAACCTGCTCTTTTGGCGATGCGGCTAATCTTATTGACAAATTCCGCGTTGGAGAATTTGTCCTTGTACTGCATGAAATCAGGTAATGACATATTTTTTACAATTTGACGATTTGTAATTTACTTTTCTAAATATAAAAAGGAGTGCTTCTATAAGCCGGGTTCTGTTCCCCATCCAGTCAGGCGGGGCGTCTGCCATTTATCCAGATCATGAGTTGCCCCATGACTCAAGCATTCTACCCTCCGTCGTACCTGTTCAGAACAGTTTCGGGCGGGCAACCCTCAGACGACGGTTTACATGAACTTGCAGTCTCCAGACGGCACAGCCTGACGATCACCCGTCAGCTGGTGGTCTCTTACACCACCTTCTCACCCTTACCCCCTCTATTTAATGCTTAATGCTTAATGCTTAATGCTTAATGCTTAATGCGTAATGCTTAATGCATAATGTTTAATGCGTAATGCGTAATAAAAGGGGGGCGGTTGTTTTCTTCTGCCGGCTCCTACTGTCACCAATAGCTTCTATTTTCGGAAGTGGAGTACCCTATACTGCCCGGACTTTCCTCTCGCGCATAGCGCCAGCGGCAGACCGAAGCACTCTTTCTGGGGACAAAGGTACGATTTTTTTTTAAAAGGTACGAATTTTATTTTAAAAAGGTACGAATTTTATTTTAAATTAAATGGTTAAACGAATGTAAATTTTCAGGAACAGCACGCAAACGGATTTTAAAGGAAGTTCCTGAATTGTTAAAATGCAACAAAAAGGACAGACAATTTGTCAGTTTCACATTTTTTGCGTCTATATTTGCAGCGACATTTGCGAATGGCACGGAATGTGCTGGTAGAAAGAACAAACAACAATTTATAAGGTATAATAAGATGATGAAAAAGTATTCTAAGTATTTGCTGATTGCAATGTGCGTGGTCGCCGTTGCTTTTTCAGCAGGAGCATTCATGAAAGCAAGTGCAGCTAAAGCACCAGGACAACCCGTTGACTTGACCTTTGCCGCTGAGAGGGCATTGCCGGCAGTTGTACATATTAAATATGTGCAGAACTCCAAGACCAAGACGGTAGAGGTAGAAGATCCGTTTGGTGATTTCTTCGACCCGTTCGGTTTCTTCGGCAACCCAGGAAATGGTGGAGGCAGCCGCAAGCAAAAGGTACAGACTCCGAAGCGAGAGGGTTCCGGCAGTGGTGTGATTATTTCCGCAGACGGTTATATCGTCACCAACAACCACGTGGTCAATGGTGCTGACGAGCTGACGGTCACACTGAATGACAATACAGAGTTTTCTGCCCGCATCATCGGTACAGATGAGACCACCGACCTGGCATTGATCAAGGTCAGCGGCAAGAACCTCCCCACCATTCCCATTGGCGACTCCGACAAGCTGAAGGTTGGCGAATGGGTATTGGCCGTCGGTAATCCCTTCAACCTGAACTCAACGGTCACCGCAGGTATCGTCAGTGCCAAGTCACGCGGCTTAGGAGCCAACGGTGTTGAGAGTTTCATTCAGACAGACGCCGCCATCAACGCCGGTAACTCTGGTGGTGCACTGGTAAACACCAATGGTGAGTTGGTAGGTATCAATGCCATGCTCTACTCACAGACAGGTTCCTATAGCGGTTACGGGTTTGCCATCCCGACCACCATCATGACCAAGGTGGTAGATGACCTGAAGAAATACGGAACCGTGCAACGTGCCGTTTTGGATATCCAGGGTACCGATGTACACAACTATATCGATGCGCAGAAGGAAGAGGGCAAGAATGTGGACCTGGGTACACATGAGGGTATCTACGTTGCCAAAGTCAATGAGAACGGTTCTGGTGAGGATGCCGGTCTGAAAGAAGGTGATGTCATCATCGAAGTAGGTGGCAAACAGGTGAAGAAGATGACTGAGCTGCAGGAGTTCCTTGCCAGCAAGCGTCCAGGTGACAAGATTACGATCACCTATCTGCGTGACAAGAAAAAGATTACCAAGACCGTCACCCTCAAGAATACAAAGGGTAATACAGAGGTGGTCAAGGGTGCTGCAGACATTGACGTATTAGGCGGCAACTTCCGTCCGATCTCCGACACCCAGAAGCAGGAGTTCAGTATCAATTATGGTCTGGAGGTAACGAAAGTGAACAGCGGTGCATTGAAAGAAGCCGGTGTCACCAAGGGTTTCATCATCCAAAAAGTCAACGACCAGCCGATTAAGTCTATCGAAGACCTGCAGGATGTGGTCAAGCAAGTATCAGGCGGTAAGGAGTCTGTCCTTTGGATTCAAGGCTTACAGCCGACAGGTAAGAAGGCATACTTCGCCGTACCGATTGAGTAAAGCATAAAAAACCTGGGCAACAGCTCAGGTTTTTTAATGGGGTTTGGGTTATTGAAACCCCTCTCTGGCTCCCCCGAGGGGGAGGATCTGTGAATGGGTTATGGGTTATTGAAGTTATTGAAAAAATAAATTGTACAAATAATTTGTGGAAATCATTTTTTTATCGTACATTTGCATCTGCTAAAAATGACAACTGAATGAGACAACTGAAGATTACCAAATCCATTACCAACCGCGAGAGTCAGTCGCTTGATAAGTATTTACAGGAAATCGGGCACGAGGAACTCTTGTCTGTGGAGGAAGAAGTAGAGTTAGCACAGCGGATTAAAAAAGGTGACCGACAAGCTTTGGAGAAGCTGACGAAGGCCAACTTACGGTTTGTTGTCTCCGTTGCCAAACAGTATCAGAACCAGGGACTGAGTCTTCCCGACCTTATCAACGAGGGTAATCTCGGTCTGATGAAGGCAGCAGAGAAGTTTGATGAAACACGCGGCTTCAAGTTTATCAGTTATGCGGTATGGTGGATTCGTCAAAGCATCCTGCAGGCTATTGCCGAGCAGAGCCGCATCGTCAGGCTGCCTTTGAATCAAGTCAGCTCGGTCAGCAAAATCAACCGTGCCTTGAACAAGTTCGAACAGGAGAACGAGCGGCGTCCCAGTGTGAACGAGATTGCCGAGAAGGTTGATTTACCAGAGGAGAAGATTGTCGATGCCATGAAGGTAAACTCACGGCATGTGTCTGTGGATGCACCCTTTGCTGAGGGAGAAGACAACAGTTTACTGGACGTGTTGCCCAACGACGACTCCCCGATGGCAGACAATGAACTGGTCAAGGAGTCGCTGCGCGAAGAAATCAACCGCGCCTTGGCCCTGCTGAACGACCGTGAGCGGAACATCATCCAGGCCTTTTTCGGTATCAACGAGCCAGAGATGACGTTGGAAGAGATCGGTGAGAAGTTCGGTCTCACCCGTGAACGGGTCCGTCAGATTAAGGAAAAGGCGATTCGGAAGCTGCGCAGCAATACCAAGAGTAAGTTCTTGAAGGCGTATTTGGGCGAGTGAGGAGACCCCTCCTAACCCATCCCGAGCAAGCTCGCCCCCCCGTAGCCTTCCCCCTGTATAGGGGAGGAATAGTAATTATTAGTTTGAAAATGGAAAAAAGAAAATATTTATTGCTATTCGTCATGTTATTGGGTTTATCCATCAGTAGCATGGCACAAGACAAAAAGACAGCCGTGTATATGTTCGGTTTCTCAGCTTCGTTTAATGACTCCATCGTCTATCTCACTGATATTCAGAAGGTAGAAGATGCATGGGTGGAAAGTAAGAATGGTTTTCTGGTAAACAGAGATGACTACTCCTACCAGTTGCAGAACTACCTGAAGCAGAAAGGAGAGCAGACACCCACATGTGTCACCTTCTATGCTTTGAAACAGAATGACATTCATAAGAAGTATGAAAATCTGAAGAAAAAATATACGAACAAGAAGCATGGCGATTTTCTGGTGTCCTATATCAAAGCAGAGGACTTCATGTTCACGGCAGTAACCCCTGATGAGATATACACACAAGAGCCGAAGAAGGAATCGAAAAAAGACAAGAAAAAGGGCAAGGAGCCAACGCCGTAACCAATGACTTAAACCGGCCATAGCATGAAGCACACACATCTTTTCAGGATTGCAGAACTGAACGTCAGCATTACATTTGAAGAATCACAGCATAACGGCATGTGGTTCCTGTCGTCGTTTGAACCCTTCCGGGTAGAAACCCACGATGGAGATGTGTTTTTCCATTTGACCGTTGACGACACGATACGGCCGGTTCCGAAAGAACATCGTACCCGCATCCGTGCTTTTGACACGGGAAACGGTGATACGATTGTTGACAAGTTGGACGATGGCGGATATCAATACATCATCAAAGACATCCAAGGAGCCGACTGTTGTCTGCTCATCTGCAACAAAGACTTCAGTCTGTGTCGCTGTGCCCTGAATGGTAATTTCGATATGCGGAAGTTCGGACTGAACAATGCACTGATGTTGATATTCGCTTTTGCCGGAAGCAGGCAGCAGACATTGCTCATCCACGCCTCCTTGGTGCGCAACAACGGTTATGGCTATGCGTTTATTGCCAAAAGCGGAACGGGTAAGAGTACACAGGTGAGTATGTGGCTGCGCTATATCCCTGGCAGTGACCTGATGAACGACGACAATCCTATTATCCGTATCCTTGACGGAAAACCCTATATATACGGAGGTCCCTGGAGTGGAAAGACCCCTTGCTATCGGAATGTAAAGGCACCGTTGGGTGCTATTACCCGTATTGACCGTGCCCCGAAGAACTGGGTGGAGAAGTTGCCACCGATAGAGGCTTTCGCCTCAGTGCTTCCAGCCTGTTCTGCCATGAAGTGGGATTCTGAGATCTACAATCACATCTGTAATACCATTACCAGAATTATCGAAACGACAGGCATCTATACACTACACTGTCTGCCCAACGAAGAAGCTGCAAGAATATGTCAACAAGCCATCTCAAGATAACAGAAATACAATTCCCCAATGCGGAATTCCTGCCGGAAGTGGTGAAGATGCTCAATGAGGGTCATACCGTTACCCTACGGTTGCGGGGCTATTCCATGAGACCCTTCTTAGAGGACAACCGTGACAAGGCATTGCTTTGTAAGCCGGAGCATCCGAAGGTGGGCGATCCTGTGTTGGCAGAGATTGCACCGAAGCATTTTGTCCTACACCGGATTATCGATATCAAAGGCGATCATGTCACCTTACGGGGCGACGGCAATCTGGCAAACGAGACCTGTCGGCTGGAGAACATCGTGGGAGGTGTGATTGGTTTCTACCGTAAAGGAAGGGATACCCTTGACCGTACAGACGGACGGAAATGGCGTACCTACTCATGGATATGGATGCGTCTCTACCCTATCCGCCGTTACCTGTTGGCATTTTACAGAAGGATCTGGTTGAAAATTGTCAGGAGATGACAAGAGGATGAAGGAAATGAATAAGTAATCAATGGAAATATGAAAGCAAAAAAAGGATTTAAACTCCGTGAGATTTGTGGAGAGAATATTATTGTTGCTGACGGTATTGAGAATATTGACTTTAGCAGTATCATCAGCATGAATGAGAGTTCTGCCTATTTGTGGAAGGCCATTCAAGACAAGGAACAGTTTTCTACGGAAGAACTGGCAGCACTCCTGACAGAGCAGTACGAAGTAGATGAGGCTACCGCATTGGCAGACAGTCAGATGCTGGTAGATCAATGGTTGAAGGCAGGAATTATTGATAGTTGATAGTTAAGAGTTGATAGATAATAGTTAAGAGTTAATAGATAATAGTTAAGAGTTAATAGATAATAGATAATAGATAATAGTTAATAATTAACGCTTTAGTTCCTGTTCAAAGAACTGAGCAATTTGCCGTAGCAGGTGGGTACGGGTATTTCCGCCGTAGATGCTATGGTTTCTGTTTGTATAGAGATTTTCCTTAAAGTCTTTATCTGCCTGTACCAATGCCTCAACATATTCATACGTGTTTTGCGGATGAACATTATCGTCTGCCGTACCATGACAGATCAACAAAGCACCATGAAGCTGGTCAGCGCGCTGGATAGGATTCACTGCGTAACCATCCGGATTTTCCTGAGGGGTACGCATGTATCGCTCTGAATAGATGCTGTCGTAGTATTTCCAGTTGGTGGGAGGAGCCACCGCCACACCAGCCCGGAAGACTGGTCTTCCTTCGCTCATCGACATCAGCGTGTTAAAGCCTCCATAGCTCCAGCCCCAGATACCGATACGGTCAGCATCGACGTATGGTTGGCGTCCCAGCCATAGTGCCGTTTCAACCTGATCTTTTGATTCAAGGTCTCCCAGTCGCAGATAAGTACATTTTTCGAAAGCGGTACCACGACCACCTGTACCACGACCATCTACACAGACAACGATGAAACCACGCTGGGTAAGATAGGCGTCATACAGTCCACCATTCCCCATTGAGCCGATATTCCAGGAATCGATTACCTGCTGGTTGCCAGGTCCACCATATTGGAACATGATCACCGGGTATTTCCGATGAGAATCAAAGTCAACGGGTTTCATCATCCATCCGTTGAGCGTGTGTCCCTCACCTGTTGTAAACTGGAAGAAATCCTTTTGGGGGATGTCTGCGGAAAGAATTTTTTCTTTTATTTCCTGATTGTCGATGATGGTACGCAGGCGCTTACCCGACTGGTTACAAACGGTATAGACGTATGGTGTCTGACGGTCGCTCCATGTATTGACAAAATATGCATAATCTCCAGAGAAAACAGCACTGTTCCATCCCTTATGAGGTGTCAGCAACGATTGATTACCGTTCTTATCCACCTGGTACACCTCTCTATTCATCGGTGTCGGTGATGCTGACTGATAAAAGATATTCCCGGTACGCTCATCAAATCCATATACATCCGTCACATCATAGTCTCCTTGTTCAACCTGGCGAATCATCTTACCATTGAAGTCATAGAGATAGAGATGCATATAGCCGTCGCGGTCGCTGGGCAGGAGAATCAGATTCTTTCCGACAATGATATGCTCCATCGTCTCTTCCTTCACATAGCCATTGCTCTTTTCCTCGATCAGTAACCTGCATTTGCCTGTAGAAGGAGTTGCTGCATAGAGACGAAGCGTATCCTGATGACGGTTCATGGTATAGAGTACGATTTGATCTGGCTGTTGCGTCGTCTTGATTCGCGGGATATAGCCGTCAGCATCCAATGGCAAGTCATATTTCCGAGTCGTACCACTTTTGACGTCATAGCTCCATGCGGATACCACAGCGTTGTCTTGTCCTGCCTTCGGATATTTATAAGCATACTCACCGGGATAGTCGGCCAATTCATCATACGATGGCGTATCTCCCTTGAATAATTGCAGGGCATAGGTCTTGACATTCGTTTCATCATAGCGTATCCAACTAATGGTATGGCTGTCAGCACTCCATGCCATTGCGTTGTTGAAAGAGAATTCCTCTTCGTTGACCCAGTCTGGAATGCCATTGATAACCTCATTGAATACACCATCTGTTGTAATCTGCCGTTCCGTTTGTCCGTCGGTTATGAAGATATTATTTGCACGGACAAAAGCAATTTGTTTCCCATCGGGAGAGAACGTCGGTACCTGTTGCGGACCGTTCGGAGAAAGAGGGCATAAGGTTTTGTCTTTCACCTTATATATATAGTACTCTGCCGTGAACGATCGACGATAGATGCTCTGCGTATTCGTTTGTATCAACAAAGTCTGTCCATCAGCCGACAGTTCATAGTCATCGAATTCCTCTATGGGTACACCTCCATCTCCCAGTTTGTCTATGTCGAACAAGACACCTGTCATCTTTCCTGTTTTGAACGAGTATTTCTCTATTCTTCTACCATCGAGACTGATCTGTGCATATTCGTTAGAACCAACGATTGGGTTTATACCCGAAATTCTTTCGGCACGGAAAGTACCCTTTGTCACATCTGTGATCTTCAACGGTTCGCCTGCCTGTAATGTCAGCAAGCCCATCGTCCCAAAAACTGTGAGTATCATTAATCGTTTCATCGTTTGCAAAGGTAGGATTTTTTTTCTACCTTTGCAAACGATGGAGCATTTTTATAACGACTTCGGT
>CADCPZ010000010.1 GCA_902803475.1 uncultured Prevotellaceae bacterium | reverse complement strand
AGATGATTCTCGACGGTCCTCAGCGCAAGGGTGATGTACAGCGTGCTCGCGCAGGTGCTCAGAACATCGTTCCTAACTCTACTGGTGCTGCAAAGGCTATCGGTCTCGTTATTCCTGAACTGAACGGTAAGCTGATCGGTGCTGCACAGCGCGTTCCTACTCCTACAGGTTCTACCACTATCCTGCACGCTGTTGTAAAGGGTGAGGTAACTGTTGAGGACATCAACGCTGCTATGAAGGCTGCTCAGAACGAGTCTTTCGGTTACACCGAGGAGAAGCTTGTTTCAAGCGACATCATCGGTATGAAGTTCGGTTCACTCTTCGACGCTAACCAGACAATGGTTTCTAAGATTGGTGACGGCAACTCACTCGTTCAGGTTGTTGCTTGGTACGACAATGAGAACTCTTACACTTCTCAGATGGTTCGCACCATCAAGTATCTTGCTGAATTGAAATAAGCAGCGAGCGCAAAAGCCAAGCTTGCTTGGATTTGGCCGAGTCGCGTTTTTCAATCGACGGAGTCAATAAAATAAGCAGCGAGCGCAAAAGCCAAACTTGCTTGGATTTGGCCGAGTCGCGTTTTCAATCGACGGAGTCAATGAAATAAGCAGCGAGCGCAACATAATATGAAGGAGCTTTCGAAAGAAGGCTCCTTTTTTTGCATAATCTTCGACTTTAGATAAATTTTCACGCTCAAGAATGAAAATTCATTCTCATTCTCTTCGCTTAATCAAAAATTTCACTATCTTTGCAAACCAAAAGTAAACATATATAAATAATGTATAGAACAAATACTTGCGGAGAACTCCGCATAGAACATGCCGGACAACAGGTGACGCTGTCCGGATGGGTCCAGAGAACACGTAAGATGGGCGGTATGACCTTCGTGGATGTACGCGACCGCTACGGCTTGACACAGCTGGTGTTTGATGAGGCAAAGAATGCAGACTTGTGCGAACAGGCCAACCGCCTGGGACGCGAATACTGTATTCAGGTGAAAGGAACAGTGAGTGAACGACAGAGCAAGAATCCCAATCTGCCGACAGGTGATATTGAGATTCTGGCAGAGGAACTGAACGTGCTGAGCGAGAGTCTCACACCTCCGTTCAAGATAGAGGACGACACCGATGGCGGTGACGACCTGCGTATGAAGTATCGCTATCTGGACTTGCGCCGTCCAATCGTTCGCAAGAATTTGGAGCTGCGTCACCGGATGACGATTCTGATTCGTAACTTCCTTGATAGCAAGGACTTCATTGAGGTGGAGACACCTATCCTGATTGGTTCTACCCCAGAGGGTGCCCGCGACTTCGTGGTGCCTTCACGTATGAACCCAGGACAGTTCTATGCGCTGCCACAGAGTCCACAGACGCTGAAGCAGCTGCTGATGGTGAGCGGTTTCGACCGTTATTTCCAGATTGCAAAGTGCTTCCGTGATGAAGACCTGCGTGCCGACCGCCAGCCGGAATTTACACAGATAGACTGTGAGATGTCGTTTGTTGATCAGGACGATGTCATCAATCTGTTTGAAGATATGGCACGCCACCTGTTCAAAGAGGTGAGAGGCGTTGAGCTGCCAGCCAAACTGCAGCAGATGACGTGGCACGAGGCGATGCGTCGCTTCGGTTCCGACAAACCCGATTTGCGTTTCGGAATGGAGTTTGTCGAACTCATGGATGTGCTGAAAGGAACAGGTACGTTCAGCGTCTTCGATCAAGCCGAATATATCGGTGGTATCTGTGTGCCAGGTTGTGCCGATTACACCCGTAAACAACTCGACCAGCTCACTGATTTCGTGAAGCGTCCACAGGTGGGCGCCAAGGGATTGGTCTATGTGAAGTTCAATCAAGACGGCACCGTGAAATCGAGCATTGACAAATTCTATACACCAGAGGTATGGGCACAACTCAAGGAGAAAATGGGTGCCAAAGATGGCGACCTGGTGCTGATACTCAGCGGTGACAAAACCAATAAGACGCGTACACAACTCTGCACCCTTCGTCTGGAGATGGGCGACCGGCTGGGCTTGCGCAACAAAGATCAGTTCGAGTGCTTGTGGATTGTTGACTTCCCGCTCTTTGAGTGGAGCGATGAGGAACAGCGCCTGATGGCTACACACCATCCGTTTACGATGCCGAATCCCGACGATATCCCCTTGCTCGACGAACATCCTGAGCAAGTACGTGCGATGGCTTACGATTTCGTCTGCAACGGTATCGAGGTTGGTGGCGGTTCGCTGCGTATCCACGACGGCAAGCTGCAAGAGAAGATGTTCCAGATTCTCGGTTTCACCCCAGAACGCGCAATGGCACAGTTCGGCTTCCTGATCAATGCCTTTAAGTATGGTGCACCGCCTCATGCAGGGTTGGCATTCGGTCTGGACCGTTTCGTCAGTATCATGGCAGGACTCGATTCCATCCGTGATTGCATTGCTTTCCCGAAGAACAACAGCGGGCGTGATGTGATGCTGGATGCGCCGTCGGAGATAGACCAGAAACAACTCGATGAGTTACAGATAGATATCAGAAAAACTGAATAAATATTGTAAAAGCGCTTGATTTATGTCAAGCGTTTTACTTTTATTGTCTAAAAACCCATAAAAAAACGCATTTTTTTAGGAAAATATTTGACCATATAATAAAATAGGCGTAATTTTGCACCCGACAATAATTAGATTGTTATTCAATAGGTTGAATAGATTTATAATTAAAGAAAATTATGGCAGAAAAGAAAGCAACAAAGGCTGCAGCTCCTAAGGCAGCAGCAAAGAAGGAGACAGTTAAGAAGGCTGCAGCTCCTAAGAAGGCAACAGCTAAGAAAGATGACTTCGTAATCAACGCAGAAACTGTAGGTTTCAAGGCTGGTGATGTTTACAACGCATTGGCTTCTGCAAACAAGGCACTCTCTGTAGCAGAGATTGCTAAGGCTGCAAAGATTTCTAACGAGGAAACTCTTCTGGGTCTTGGCTGGTTGCTCAAGGAAGGCAAAGTAAAGGATGACGCTAAAAAGCTTACATTGGCTTAATCATTAAGTCACAGGCATAAAAGAAGAGGGGTCTGCATTATTGACAGGCTCCTCTTTTTTAAAAACATAAAGATTCGTTTTTGCCAAACGACCAAATAACCAATTCCCCCAAAACGACTAAACGTGAATTACGACCGCGAAATTTTGCGCGTCCTGGTAGAAGCAGGTAGCGAGGGACTTTCCGTACAGAAAATCTCCCGTCATGTGCACTATGCCTGTAATTCATTCTTCAATGTCATCGATTTCGATGAACTGCACCGTTATGTGGCGCAATTTCTGTTACGCAACAGCAAGAATCCTGAGTCGCTGATAGAGAAAACCGACAGAGGGGTTTATCACCTGAATATGAAAAATACACAAACCCAGCAGCTGATGCTGGAATTCAAAGAAACACCAACAGAAGAAGTACAGGAAGCTTCGACAAAAGACCTTTCACTTGGATTATTTGACGATTAAGGTGGAATATCTGCCAAATAGTCCTCTAACGGAAAAAATAATAGACTTTTTTCTTGTTTGAAATCATTTGTTTTGCGTATCTTTGCAATCAGAAAATAACTAAAACAAATTTTGCAAAGATGAGCAGGAATTATTTATTGGGATTTGATGTCGGCAGTTCGTCGGTGAAAGCATCGCTCGTTGATGCTGATACTGGGGTTTGTGCAGCCGACGCATTCTTTCCAGAGAAGGAAGCACCAATCATGGCCGTCAAGACCGGATGGGCGGAGCAAGACCCACAGATGTGGTGGGACAATGCCAAACTGGCCCTCCGGAAGATTATGACGGAGACCAGCGCTACGGGTGACGACATCAAGGCGATAGGTATCTCATATCAGATGCACGGGCTGGTGTGTGTCGATAAAGACCAGCAGGTGCTGCGTCCGTCAATCATCTGGTGCGATTCACGTGCTGTTCCTTACGGAGAACGTGCTTTCAAGGAACTGGGAGCTGACCTGTGTCTGAGTCATCTTCTGAATTCACCAGGAAATTTCACCGCTGCGAAACTGGCTTGGGTGAAGGAAAACGAACCGGAACTCTTTGAGCGTATTGATAAAATCATGTTGCCAGGTGACTATATCGCAATGAAATTGTCGGGTGAAATCAATACAACCGTCAGCGGACTCAGCGAAGGGATGTTCTGGGATTTCAAAGAAAACCGTCCTGCACAATTCCTGCTTGACTACTTCGGATTCTCAGCGTCGCAGATTGCTGATATTGTACCGACATTCAGCATCCAAAGCGAGGTGTCTAAGTCGGCGGCTGAAGAACTCGGTCTGAAAGCTGGTACACCTATTTCATATCGTGCTGGCGACCAACCCAACAATGCGCTGTCGCTGAATGTGTTCAACCCAGGTGAGATTGCTTCTACTGCAGGAACATCGGGTGTTGTCTATGGAGTGCTGGGTGATGTGAACTACGATCCGAAGTCGCGTGTCAACACCTTTGCACATGTAAACCATCAACCATCCAGCAACAGCACACGACTCGGTGTCCTGCTTTGCATCAACGGCACGGGAATCCTGAATGCATGGACACATCGGAACATTGCACCCGACTTGTCGTATGCCGAGATGAACGAGCTGGCAGCTACAGTGCCTATCGGCAGCGAGGGCGTTTCCATCATTCCGTTCGGAAACGGTGCAGAGCGCGTGCTGGAAAATAAAGAGGTGGGATGTAGTATCAACGGACTCAGTTTCAACAAGCATAATCGTGCTCATATCGTTCGTGCGGCGCAGGAAGGTATCGTCTTCTCGTTCTGTTATGGTATGGAGGTGATGCAGCAGATGGGAATGGATATCCACAAGATACATGCAGGAAAGGCCAATATGTTCCTGAGTCCTCTGTTCCGTGATACGCTGGCAAGCGTCAGCGGTGCTACCATCGAACTGTTTGAAACGGATGGTGCAGCAGGTGCAGCGAAGGGTGCGGGTATTGGCTGCGGCTTCTACAAAGACCACAACGAAGCCTTTGCAACGTTGAAGCGCCTGGCTGTCATCGAAGCTGATGTAGCCCATCGTGATGAGTACCTTGCAGCTTATGAGCGTTGGAAAACTGTTCTCGCAAAATCAATATAACGAAACTCCAAAATCAAACAATAATCACTAAAATCAAAAACTATTATGGCAAAAGAGTATTTTCCACAGATTGGTAAGATTCCTTTCGAAGGACCAGAGAGCAAGAACCCGATGGCTTTCCATTACTATGACGCAGAGCGTGTGGTAGCAGGAAAGAAAATGAAAGACTGGATGCGCTTCGCGATGGCCTGGTGGCACACCTTGTGTGCTGAGGGCGGCGACCAGTTTGGCGGCGGTACCAAAAAGTTCCCATGGAACGAAGGTGCTGATGCAATCACCATCGCTAAGCAGAAAGCTGATGCCGGTTTTGAAATCATGCAGAAACTGGGCATCCCTTATTTCTGTTTCCACGATGTTGACCTCGTTGCCGAAGGCGATTCTGTTGAGGAATATGAAGCCAACCTGAATATGATTACCGATTACCTGAAACAGAAGATGGACGAGACAGGTATCAAACTGTTGTGGTCAACAGCGAACGTATTCGGTAATGGCCGTTATATGAACGGTGCCAGCACCAACCCAGACTTCGATGTTGTTGCTCGTGCCATCGTGCAAATCAAGAACGCCATTGATGCTGGAATCAAACTTGGTGCTGAGAACTATGTGTTCTGGGGCGGTCGTGAAGGTTATATGTCGCTGCTCAATACCGACCAGAAGCGTGAGAAAGAACACATGGCGATGATGCTCACAATGGCTCGCGACTATGCCCGCAGCAAAGGTTTCAAGGGTACTTTCCTGATTGAACCGAAACCGATGGAGCCGTCTAAGCACCAGTATGATGTGGATACAGAGACAGTTATCGGTTTCCTGAAAGCACACAACCTGGACAAAGACTTCAAAGTTAACATCGAGGTGAACCACGCTACATTGGCAGGCCACACCTTCGAACACGAACTTGCCGTAGCTGTTGACAATGGTATGCTGGGTTCTATTGATGCCAACCGCGGTGACTATCAGAACGGTTGGGATACAGACCAGTTCCCCATCGATAACTTTGAACTGACACAAGCATGGATGCAGATTGTACGAAACGGAGGCTTAGGTACTGGCGGTACCAACTTCGACGCCAAGACACGCCGCAACTCTACCGACCTGGAAGATATCTTCATTGCTCATATCAGCGGAATGGATGCTTGTGCTCGTGCGCTGCTCAATGCTGTTGAGATTATGGAGAACTCTCCAATTCCACAGATGCTGAAAGAACGCTATTCCAGTTTCGACAACGGTATAGGTAAAGACTTCGAGGATGGCAAACTCACCTTTGAACAGGTATATGAGTATGGCAAAAAGATCGGAGAACCGAAACAAATCTCTGGTAAGCAGGAGCTGTATGAGGCGATCGTTGCCCTCTACGCGAAATAATGAAAACGGTTGATTATAAATAGGATGTGTAACCGCACATCCTATTTTTTTTGTATTTTATGTTGTTTTTAATCTAAAAATGTGTATCTTTGCAGGCAAAAAGTGATAAACCTCTATGAATCCATACATAAAAATTAAAAACTGGTACTTCAACAAGACTTCACTGCCTTATTGGATTGTGTATTTTGCTGATTGTGTCATCTGTTTCCTGTCAGGACTGTTCGTGTTCTGGCTTTTCTTCAGGTTACATTCCATTACGGACAATATCGGGACGGTATGTCGGACGTTGCTCGTTTTCATATTTGTCAACACCATCTTCTTCAGACTGTTTCATACCTATAGCGGCATCCTGCGATATTCATCGTTTGTGGACTTGCAGAAAGTAGGCTATGCGATGGGAGGTGCATGCCTGACTGTCGTTGCCATCCATTATCCGATGAATGCTGCTGGCTTGACGGAAAAGATTGGTCTGGCCCATTTAGGTACCCGTCATATCCTTTCCATGTATATTGTCTCAACGATTTCCCTGTGTGCACTTCGAGTGATGGTGAAGACTGCTTATGATATCACCTTTGCAGGTCGCAATACCAAACGCGCACTGATCTATGGTGTGAAAGATGGCGGAATTGGTCTTGCCAAGAATTTGCGCAACACAAAGCCAGCACAATTTGTTGTGAAGGGATTTATCACGAACGATAAAGATTTTGAAAACCGATATCTGTTGGGACAGCAGGTGTTCCTGGCGGATGAGAACTTGGCAAAAGTGGTGAAAACAAAGGGCATTCAGGCCGTATTGGTGTCGCCATTGCGAAATGAAGAGTTCCGTGCCGACCAGCAATTGCAGGATATGCTGATCAATGCTGGTGTACGAATCTATATGATGCCTGCTTTGCAGGAGTGGAGTGAGGAAGCTCCGCAACATCTGAAGGAGGTGAGTGTAGAGGATTTGTTGCCGCGCGATCAGATTACTATCGATTTGGATAGTGTTGGTGCATTATTACACAATAAGAAAGTGATGATTACCGGTTCTGCCGGAAGTATTGGCAGCGAGATGGTGCGCCAGATTGCAGAATTCAAACCATCATTTATGTTACTCATCGATCAGGCAGAGACACCGCAGCACGATATCCGAATGATGATGGAGCGACAGTATCCTGAGGTTCCTGTGGAAGCTATTGTGACCTCTATCACGAAAGAGAAACGAATGGAGAATCTGTTCCGTGAATTCCGTCCGGATTATGTGTTCCATGCAGCCGCATACAAACACGTTCCCATGATGGAGGATAATCCGAGCGAGAGTATCCAGAATAATGTTTATGGTACGAAGGTCATTGCTGACCTGAGCGTTAAATACGGTGTAAAGAAGTTCGTAATGGTATCTACCGACAAAGCGGTGAACCCGACGAACGTGATGGGTTGCTCTAAGCGTATCTGTGAGATCTACGTGCAGGCTCTGGATAAGAAACTCAAGGAACAGCCGACTGCAGAAGGAGACAAGCCTGCAACGCAATTCGTAACCACACGTTTTGGTAATGTGTTAGGTAGCAATGGATCGGTGATTCCACTGTTTGAACGACAGATTAAGGCTGGTGGACCTGTGACAGTGACTCATCCGGACATCATCCGCTATTTTATGCTGATACCGGAAGCATGTAAATTGGTACTGGAGGCTGGAACAAAAGGAAACGGGGGTGAAATCTTTATCTTCGATATGGGTAAACCTGTCAAGATTGCAGACCTTGCCAAGCGAATGATTACCCTGAGTGGTGCCAAAGGTGTGGAGATTATGTTCACGGGTTTGCGTGCAGGAGAAAAGTTATATGAGGAAGTCTTAAACGATCAGGAGAAGACGTTGCCTTCGTTCCATGAGAAGATTCGTATTGCAGAAGTACGTGAATACGATTTTGCTTCAGTATCAAAGGATATTGACGAATTGATAGCTCTTAGTCAGCAATATGACGATATGGCAACGGTGAAGAAGATGAAAGCAATCGTACCTGAATACAAGAGCAAGAACTCTATTTATGAACGATTGGATTGGTAAATAGAATTTCTAGTCTTTCTAGTTTTTCTAGTTTTTCTAGTCTTACTAGTTTCACTAGTCTTACTAGTCTTACTAGTTTTTCTAGTTTTTTCTAGTCTTTTCTAGGTTCTCCTAGTCCTTCCTAGCATAAAAAAGATGGTGGAATCAGAAATTCCACCATCTTTTCTTTTTTTGTACTTCTGTAGAGCCAGCACCCACGTAAGCGTTGTGCCCATCTCCATGATATCGGGAGAAAGGATGCCCGCTGCGAATCATTTGGTAGATTTCTCCCCATTCGGGAATACCTCCGATATTACGGTCGTCTATCCACAAATCGACTTTCAGCTTACGGGAGAAATGATTGTTGCTGTGTACACCGTGCTCCTCAGGATAGTCGCGGTTAATAGCCCAAAACTCAACACCGCGTTTGCGGCACCATTCCACAGCTTCATCCAATAATTCGCCTTCACGCACCGTCCAAAGAATCAGACGGTGGTGATCGGCAATTAACATCTTCAAGGTGTCAGTAGCGAAAGGACGCTCTTCACCGATTTTCGGATATTCGTGTTCGACGATGGTGCCGTCGAAATCTACAGCGATAGTCATGATAATTATCTCTTAATAGAGGTGTCGTTCTTGTTTCCGTAGTGGCTGTTAGAATAGCTTCCGTAGCTTCCGTATCCACCATAGCCATAACCATAAGAACCGTATTTGCCATACTTGCCGCTGTAGCTGGTATATCTGCCATAGCGTCCGTACTTACCATATCGGCCGTAACCATAATAGTAACCGTATTTCTTCTTGGACATATCGATACCATTGATGACAATACTCATCTTCGGCATCTTCTTCTCATTGGCAAGCTTGTTGACCAGACCGAAGCTTTCTTTCGGAGTATAGTCAGCACGACACATATAAACGGTTGCGTCAGCTACACGGGCAATAGCGAGCGTATCGGTTACCAGACCAACAGGTGCGGTATCAATGAGGATATAATCATACTGCTCTTTCAACAGTTCGATGATTCGGTCCAAAGTCGGTCGAGCCAGCAACTCTGCAGGGTTGGGAGGAATTGGACCGGCCAACAGCAAATCAAGGTTGTTTTGTACCTCTGATGGAAGAATATTTGCTTTTACCTGTTCTAACGTGAGCTGTTTGGCATCCTTTGTCAACAGCGGTGTGATACCGAGTTGACGGTCGTTGATTTCAAACAGCTTTGCCAAACGGGGTTTACGGATGTCAAGACCGATGAGGATAACCTTCTTGCCCAACAATGCGAAAGATACCGCCAGGTTGGCACAGTTGAAGGTCTTTCCCTCACCAGAAGTAGATGAGGTAAACATGATGACCTTCTCGCCTTCCTCCAGCATAAACTGCAGGTTTGTACGCATCGATCGGAAGATTTCCTCCATCTGGTTGTTCTGGTTTTCGTGAACCACAATGTCGGCACGTGTCTTCGCTATCTCAGAGGCCACCGCCACATCAGCCAGAATTGGCAGCTTGGTGAGTTTCTCCACATCATCGTGACCTTCAATCTTATAGCGGAAGAACGACAGCAGATAGATCACCAATGCAGGCAGAAGTAGGCCGGCAACCAAACCAATAAGCATGATGATGCTTTTCTTCGGGGAAACGACACCACCATACAGCGGTTTGTCAATCAATCGTCCTTTGTCGGCTGTTGCAGCTAAGGAGATAGAGTTCTCTTCACGTTTCTGCAAAAGCATCAGGTAAAGACCCGACTTTACTTCCTGCTGACGACCGATTTGTGTGAGCATACGTTCCTGTTCTGGTGTCTCAGCAATCTCGCTGGCATATTTCTGATATTGGCTGGAAACAGCGTTACGCTGAATCTCCAATCCTCGTTTACCTTGAGAGATAGCCTTACGGATGCTGTTGTTCAGTGAGTTCAGCTGATCGGTCAGCGGTTCAACAACCGGTGAGTTCTCGGAAGCAGTACGCAACAAGCGGTTACGCTCCTGTACAACTGTATTGTATTGGTTGATGAGATTGGTTGTTGACGGGTCGTTCAAGCCAATGTTGCTGGGGATTACCTGATAGCGGTTTCCTGGCTGGTTCATATAGCTGGAAATCTCGTTGAACAAATCAATCTGCGTATTGGCATCAGCCAACTTCTTGTCAAATTCATTCTCGCTCGTCATCGATTTCTGGGCATTGGCTTTTATGTCAACCATTCCGTTGCGCTGTTTGAAACTTTGAAGTTGACTTTCCGTAGCACCCAGTTCATTGTTGATTTTCTCCAGACGATTGTTGATGAATTTCTCCGTACGCAGGGCTATCTCGT
Source organism: uncultured Prevotellaceae bacterium (assembly GCA_902803475.1). GTDB lineage: Bacteria > Bacteroidota > Bacteroidia > Bacteroidales > Bacteroidaceae > Prevotella. The sequence continues at coordinate 27,626 of CADCPZ010000010.1, read as the reverse complement.
TCTTGTCTTCGTTGGCCTGACGGTTATAGACCTCTATCAACTGCTGTAGGTAGTCAAGTGCACGGTCGGGAACCTCATCAACCAGTTTCAATTGGGCAATCGTCGTGGTTTTAGAGGTTGGTTCTACCGTAAGACTGTTGACATACTTCATGGCAATCATCTTAGGAGAAACGATGTTGACCATCAGAACCTCACCTTCTTTCATGGTTTTGCCTTCGTGAGGCGTAATCGAGATAAGACCTGCACGGGTTGGAATCTGAGCAGGAAGTGTCTTGAATGTTTTATTCAAGGTAAACGGACCATCGACCTCATTTTCGCTGATGGTAACATAATAACTACCTTTTACATGATAAGCTCCATCCTCTTTTTCTATTTCCATATTGATGGGCATCTTGATATTCTCAACGTGGGCAGCGTCCATGTCAACATCCAAAGGCTGGGTTTTGTAAAGAATGGGACTCATTACACGTCCTTGGGATCGATAGGTGACATAGAGCTTCATGTCGCGTGCTACATCGGCTGCCAACTCAGAAGATTGGAGAATCTCCATCTCGTTGTCGAAACCGCTGGAGGTAACCATTAAACCCATATCAGACATATTCTGAATGGCATTACCACGATAGCGATTTTTGTTTTCTTCTTCCTTGATTAACACTTTGGCAAATGCCTGATAGGTGGGCGTCGAGTAACGAAGGTAGATAGCTGCCAATCCTAAACAGATAATCAGCGACAGCAATACCCATTGCCAGTTCAACACCAATGCTTTGTAGATTGCTTGAAAGGAAAAGGTAGGCACCTCATCCTGCTCAATCTGTTGCATAACATCTTGTTCTTGAATCTTGTTTTCTTCCATTTTTTATATGTTATTACTTTTTTTATTTTTCTTGGAGGTCTAAGGACTTTAGGAATTGATCAATCTCATAAGATATTGTCCGTAGCCGTTTTTCAACATAGGCTTGGCTGTTTCGCTAACTTGTTCTTTGGTAATCCAACCTTTTTTATATGCAATCTCTTCGAGACAAGCAACTTTCAAACCCTGGCGTTTCTCAATAACCTCAATGAAATTGCTGGCTTCGCTAAGGCTGTCGTGGGTACCAGTATCGAGCCAGGCGAAACCTCGCTGTAGCGTCTGCACCTTCAAAGCTTGTTGGGCAAGATATTCCTGGTTGACTGTTGTAATCTCTAATTCACCACGAGCACTCGGTTTGATATGTTTGGCAATATCAACAACGCTGTTGGGGTAGAAGTAAAGACCCACTACAGCATAGTTGCTCTTGGGATGTGCCGGTTTCTCCTCAATACTCAGGCAGTTGCCTGCAGCATCGAATTCAGCAACACCATAACGTTCTGGATCGTTGACATAATATCCGAAAACAGTTGCTTTATCCTCTTCTTCGGCTACGCGTACAGCTTCTTTTAATAGTGCAGAGAAACCAGCACCATAGAAGATGTTGTCGCCTAAGACTAGACAGGCACAGTCGTCGCCAATGAATTCTTCACCGATGATGAATGCTTGTGCCAAACCATCGGGCGAGGGTTGCTCGGCATATTCGAAGTGTACTCCCCACTCATGGCCATCGCCCAATAGACGACGGAAACCAGGCAGGTCGTAAGGGGTGGAGATAATCAGAATCTCGCGAATGCCCGCTAACATCAAAGCCGATATAGGATAATAGATCATCGGTTTGTCGAATATCGGAATCAGCTGTTTGCTGATACCTTTTGTAATAGGGTAAAGTCTCGTTCCAGAGCCTCCTGCAAGTACAATTCCTTTCATATATGATAATACTTGTTCCGCCAAGCGGTTGTCATTGTTCTGTAGTTATACTATTTGATGCCACTCCGTGGCAGGATGCAAAGGTACAAATAATTCTTCATAGAAAATGAATTCTTGTTGAAAATTTTTCTTTTTAATTGAAAATTTTCTTTTGTGTTCTAATGAAAAATACCTACCTTTGTCAGCTGAAAAGGTGTATGTGTACCTTTCGATGTAACAAAAACAATTAACAAATTAAACAATGGGATTTTTTTCAAAACTATTCGGAAAGAAGACAGCTGACCAACGGGTTGGAGGCATGGAAGATTATATGACACTGATTCGAGTTTATTTCCAGGCAAATATTGCTACTCGGTTAGGTATCACTAATTTAGCAATGCTTCCAGACTTGCGAACATTCAAGACTACGTTGCATGTTCCCACCTTAAATAATAAGTTAGGATTGGGCGAAAAGAAGCAATGTAAAAAGATGCTGAAAGAACTTTATAAAATGGATGATAATTTCTTCGAGGAGATTGACGGCAGCATCAAGAAAAATGTGAAGAAGATACAAGATTTACAACCTTATATGTATCAGTTCCAGGGATTCACTCAGGATTTGATGATGCTGATGGGCAATTTGATGAAGTTCAAACTGCGTGTACCAGGATTCTTCAAAAAAGCATTGTATATGATGACGGAGAAGACGGTAAACGACATCTTTACGAAAAATGATTTCAGCGATGCTGGTGTGTTGAAGACCGCTATTGCGATTCGTCAGTACGACAAGCGTCTTGGCTTTTCACAGAAATGGATCACCGATTTTGTATATAAAGTGGTGATGTTGGCAAAAAAAGAGCCCAAAAATAAAGAAGAAGAAAAATAAAGTAAAGAAAATTTTGCAGTTACAAATTATTCAACTAAATTTGTAGCCAAAATCCAGTAACTCAATGACTGCAAACGAGAAAACGCTCAATACATTTACCACGCGTATCAGGCAGATGATACTCCGCTTCAAGGAAGTGAAGAAGGAGAATGAAGGCTTGTGTGCGAAAGTTAATGAACGCGAGCGTGAAATCAAATTACTGAAAACTCAGTTGTTGCAGGCTCAGAGAGACTATGACACGTTGAAGATGGCAAAGATGATCACGGTGACTGACGGAGACATGGAGTCTGCCCAAAAACGCGTGGCCAAGCTCATCAGAGACGTAAACAAGTGTATCACGCTACTGAGTGAAAAATAACAGGAGTGGATATGGCGGAAAAAAATAGTAAGTTACAGATAAGACTGCACGTATATGATACCGACTTGTCGGTTAGCATTCCTCGTGAAGATGAGGAATACTATCGCAGGGCGGCTAAGTTGATAACAGATACGGTCAATACTTATGCAAAGGTGTATAAAGGACGCAAGAGTGATAAGGATGTACTGTATATGGCTCTTATCGATATCGCATTACGATACGAAAAAGAGAGTGCACGCAACGATACGGCACCTTTCAGTGATATTCTCGCTACACTCACTTCTGAAATTGAAGAAGCGATGAAATGAGAATATTTATCAATTATATATATCAATGGTTTTAGTATCAATTATCGTGAGCGCAGTATGTCTCCTGTTGGGAGGGTTACTGGGGTTCCTCATTTTCCGTTATATTATTAAGGGAAAATATAATGAAATGGTAACGGCAGCCGAAAAGGAAGCCGAAGTGTTAAAAGAAAAGAAACTGCTGGAGGTAAAGGAGAAATTCCTTAACAAGAAAAGCGAGCTGGAAAAAGAAGTCCAGCAGCGAAACCAGAAAATCCAGCAGAGTGAAAACCGTCTTAAGCAGCGCGAAATCAGCCTGAACCAGCGACAAGAGGAGCTGGGACGACGCAAGCAGGATGTGGAACAGCAACAGCAGCGCATTGACAACGAGAAAAAATTGTTGCAGGTGAAGCAGACTGAGCTGGAAAAAATGCAGAATCAAGAACGTGCCAAACTGGAAGAGTTGTCAGGACTGAGTGCAGAAGAGGCAAAGGCACGTTTGGTGGAGAGCTTGAAAGATGAGGCTCGTGCCGATGCAGCCAGTATTGTCAACGAGATCATCGATGAGGCTAAACTCAACGCTAATCAGCAGGCAAAGAAAATCGTGATTCAGACGATTCAGCGCGTGGCCACAGAAACCGCTATCGAAAATTCCGTCAGCATCTTCCATATTGATAATGATGAGGTGAAAGGCCGTATTATCGGACGAGAAGGTCGTAATATCAGGGCATTGGAAGCTGCTTGTGGTGTGGAAATCGTTGTTGACGATACACCTGAGGCTATCGTGATTTCAGGTTTCGATCCTATTCGTCGTGAGGTATGCCGATTGGCTTTGCACCAGCTGGTGGCTGACGGACGTATTCATCCTGCACGAATCGAAGAGGTTGTTGCCAAAGTTAAGAAACAGTTGGAAACAGAAGTGATCGAAACTGGTAAGCGTACAGCCATCGACCTCGGCGTTCATGGACTCCATCCAGAACTGGTACGCATCATCGGTAAGATGAAGTACCGTTCGTCTTATGGACAAAATCTTCTTCAGCATGCCCGTGAAACCGCTAATCTATGTGCGGTGATGGCATCAGAACTGGGCTTGAATCCGAAGAAGGCAAAGCGTGCAGGTCTTTTACATGACATCGGCAAGGTGCCTGACGAGGAGAGTGAACTGCCGCACGCTTTGTATGGTGCCAAGATTGCAGAGAAGTTCAAAGAGAAGGCCGATATATGTAATGCCATTGGTGCTCACCATGATGAGATGGAGATGAACACGTTGTTAGCACCCATTGTTCAGGTATGTGATGCAATTTCCGGAGCACGTCCTGGTGCACGTCGTGAAATCGTTGAGGCATATATCAAGCGACTGAACGATTTGGAGGCAATCGCAATGAGTTATCCGGGCGTGACGAAAACCTATGCTATTCAGGCTGGTCGGGAACTCCGCGTGATAGTTGGAGCAGACAAGATGGATGATGCTGAATCAGAAAAGCTTTCTGGTGAAATAGCCCTGAAGATTCAAAACGAGATGACCTATCCTGGTCAGGTGAAAATCACCGTTATCCGCGAAACCCGTTCGGTGGCTTACGCAAAGTAAAGTGTTGCAGAGTAAATATGAACCAGCGCAAATATCTGCGCTGGTTTTTTGTTTAAATATTTCAAAGTTCCTTTCCGAAACCTTTGCTTTTGCTTTCCAAAAGCTATGCTTTTACCCTCCAAAACGTCACCTTTTACCCTTCAAAACATGACCTTTTGAACGCTAAAAGGTCACCTTTTGTAATCCTTTTGTAACTCCTTTGTTTTCAGTTACTTACCATATCTCGAATTCGTTTATGTTTTGTCTTTTCGCTATTCTATGTCTTTCTCTGCGTTAAGATTTTTCATTTCTCGTTTTTCTTTTTGAATTTAGTCCAGCGGGTAACGTTTCGTTCTAAATGAAGGACACTTTTCCCTCAAGTAAAATGATAGAGGCGTAGAGCCTTCTATGTCTATATATATAATAAGGTGTAAGAATGGAGAACTGCATACTTTGAAGTGTGAATTATATCAAAATGAATGTATTAATGGTGTAACTTGCAGATACACAATAATACAGCAAAAAATATTGATGTTATGGTTGATATTTGGAGAAGTCTTGTCTGTCAAAGAAGTAGAAAATTTTTCCAAAAAAGATAATTTTTCTTGTGATTTTATTTTTTTGTTTTGGAAAAATGTATTACCTTTGTGCTCGATTTCGATAAACTAAAAAGTAAACTCTTCGGCGGAAAGTTGGACGCGGGTTTTCCAAAATGGATAACTTTTGAAAACTAAAAACCGAAAAAGTTTCCCAAAACTACCTATAAATGGAAATTAAAAATTTTACAATTACTAAGCGCGACGGGTCTAAAGACCAATTTTCATTAGACAAGATTATGAATGCCGTGCTGAAGGCATTCGATAGTGTTCAACAACCTGTTGACCTGGGTTCTATCTCTCAGATACTCAGTCACTTGGATATTAGTAATGATATCAAGGTGGAAGATATTCAGAACCAGGTTGAAGAGGCTCTGATGAAAGAAGGATACTATAAGGTGGCAAAGTCGTTTATGCTCTACCGTCAGGCCCATTCGGAAGATCGTGAGACACTTGCAAAGTTGCAATTTTTGGCAGACTACTGTGAGTCTGTTAACGCAGCTACAGGTTCTAAGTATGATGCCAATGCAAATGTCGAACATAAAAATATTGCAACACTGATTGGTGAATTGCCTAAATCGAACTTCATCCGTTTGAACCGTCGTCTTTTGACTGACCGTATTAAAAAGATGTATGGTAAGCAGCTCGCAGATCAGTACATTGATTTGCTGACCCACCATTTTATATATAAGAATGACGAGACTTCGCTTGCTAATTATTGTGCATCCATTACGATGTATCCTTGGCTTATTGGCGGCACAACGTCTATTGGCGGTAACTCGACAGCTCCGACGAACTTGAAGAGTTTCTGTGGCGGTTTCGTAAACATGGTGTTTATGGTATCCAGTATGTTGTCTGGTGCTTGTGCTACGCCGGAATTCCTGATGTATATGAACTATTTCATCGGTTTGGAATATGGTAAGGATTATTATAAGAATCCTGAGCGTGTGGTTGATTTGTCTGTGAAGCAGCGCAGTATTGACAAGGTGATTACCGATTACTTTGAACAGATTGTCTATTCCCTGAACCAGCCGACAGGTGCGAGAAACTATCAGGCAGTGTTCTGGAATGTGGCTTACTATGATAAGTACTATTTTGAGAGCTTGTTTGGTAATTTCTACTTCCCAGACGGCTCACAGCCAGATTGGGATGGCCTCTCTTGGTTGCAGAAGCGCTTCATGAAGTGGTTCAACAAGGAACGCACGAAGACCATGCTGACCTTCCCCGTGGAAACGATGGCACTGCTGACCAAGGACGGCGAGTGCATGGACAAGGAGTGGGGCGACTTCACTGCCGAGATGTATGCCGAAGGTCACTCGTTCTTTACCTATATGAGCGACAACGCCGACTCGCTGAGCTCCTGCTGTCGCTTGCGCAACGAGATCCAGGACAACGGTTTCAGCTATACGCTGGGTGCTGGTGGCGTGAGCACGGGTTCGAAGAGTGTGCTCACCGTGAACTTGAACCGTTGTATTCAGTATGCCGTCAACCACAATATGGATTACAAGGATTATCTCGGACAGGTGATAGATCTTTGCCATAAGGTACAAACGGCTTATAATGAGAACCTGAAGGAGTTGCAGGCACATGGTATGCTGCCGTTGTTTGATGCTGGTTATATCAACATTAGCCGTCAGTATCTGACGATTGGTATCAACGGATTGGTAGAGGCAGCTGAGTTCATGGGTCTGAAGATTACTCCGAATGACGAGTATAAGGAATTCGTACAGGGTGTACTGGGCATCGTGGAGAAGTACAACAAGCAATATCGTACGAAGGATCTGCTGTTCAATTGTGAGATGATTCCTGCAGAAAACGTGGGTGTAAAGCATGCTAAATGGGATCGTGAAGACGGCTATTTCGTTCCACGTGATTGTTACAATAGTTATTTCTATGTGGTAGAAGACGATTCGCTGAACATTATCGATAAGTTTAAACTGCATGGTGCACCATATATCGAGCACTTGACGGGTGGTTCTGCATTACACATGAACCTGGAAGAGCACCTCAGCAAGCAGCAGTATGCTCAGCTGTTGAAGGTGGCTGCAAAAGAAGGATGCAACTACTTCACGTTTAACATTCCGAATACGATTTGTAACGATTGCGGTACCATCGACAAGCGTTATCTACACGAATGTCCGCATTGCCACTCTAAAAATGTGGACTATATGACCCGTATTATCGGATACCTGAAGCGTGTCAGCAATTTCTCACAGGCACGTCAGGAAGAAGCAAGCCGCCGTTATTACGCAACTAAGCAAAAATATACAGTGAAAGAAGAGGCAAAAGCCAATGCTTAAGTATGTTAATACAGGCATAGTCTTTCAAGAGATTCCCGACGAAGTGACATTGGCAATTAATATTTCTAATTGCCCGTGTCACTGTCCGGGTTGTCATAGTCATTACCTATGGGAAGATATTGGACTGCCCCTGAACACAGATGCTATAGATGATTTTTTAGCAGAGTATGGTAATGACATCACTTGTGTCTCGTTCATGGGCGGTGATTCAGACCCCAAAGCCGTCAACTTGTTGGCGCAATACATTCACGGGGAATATCCGACCTTTAAGGTTGCCTGGTATAGTGGACGCCTGCGGATTCCTTCTATAGTCAATCAGACGGACTTCGATTACATCAAAGTGGGACCATATATCAAACATTTGGGAGCATTGAAGTCGCCCACCACCAATCAACGACTCTATCGTCGCCTTGAAGACAATACCTTTGAGGATATCACTTCACGGTTTTGGAAAAAATAATGAAATGACAAAAACAGAAAGATTGAAGACAACTTCCTCAATCTTTCTGCTTTAATTGTTCCTGTAAACGAAGAACCTCATCGCGATACTGGGCGGCCTGTAGAAAGTCAAGATTCTTGGCGGCTTCCTTCATCAGCTTTGTTGTATATTCAATAGCTTTATTAAGCTGCTCAGGAGTCATGCGCTCAACAATTGGATCAGCCGCAAAGGTACCTGTCTCTTCTGGTAATACATAGCGGCCGTTAGGCTGCAAGGTTGTATGAATAGCTACATTGGTGTCCGGCGTCGCTATTTCGCTGTGTTTGGTAGGTAGCGACGAGGTGACGGCTTTGACAATCTGTTGTGGTGTAATACCATGCTCCTCATTGTAGCGAAGCTGTTTCATACGGCGACGGTTGGTCTCGTCAATTGTTTTCTGCATACTCTCTGTAATGGAGTCAGCATACATGATAACTTTGCCGTTTACATTACGGGCAGCACGACCTGCTGTCTGAGTCAATGACCGATGACTGCGCAGGAATCCCTCTTTGTCGGCATCAAGAATCGCCACAAGGGAAACTTCTGGTAAATCAAGTCCTTCTCGCAGGAGATTGACACCAACCAATACATCATAGACACCAGCACGTAGGTCATTCATAATCTGTACTCTGTCAAGCGTAGCGACGTCGCTGTGTATATAGTTGGCGCGGACATCGTGGTTCAGCAGATACTCCGTCAGCTCCTCCGCCATCCGTTTGGTAAGCGTGGTGACCAAAACGCGCTCATCTTGTTCGCTGCGAACAAGAATCTCTTCTAACAGGTCATCAATCTGATTCTCGCTCGGACGGATGTCTATCTCAGGATCGAGAAGTCCGGTTGGTCGTATAATTTGTTCAACCACGATACCTTCTGCTTCATCTAGTTCGTAGTCGGCAGGAGTCGCAGAAACATAGATGACCTGATTGATAAGATCGTGGAATTCTTCGAATCGCAAAGGACGGTTGTCGAAAGCTGCCGGTAGCCGGAATCCGTACTCCACGAGATTGGTCTTACGGGCACGGTCGCCTCCATACATAGCATTGAGCTGGGGAATACTGACGTGACTCTCATCAATGACAAGCAGATAGTCGTCTGGGAAGAAATCAAAAAGACAGTAAGGCCGTTCTCCTGGCTTTCTGCCATCGAAATATCGGCTGTAGTTCTCGATACCAGAGCAGTGGCCAAGCTCCTTGATCATCTCCATGTCGTATTCCACGCGTTCCTTGATTCGCTGTGCCTTGATGGTATCGCCGATTTCTTTGAAGAAATCAATCTGTATGGTTAGGTCGTCCTGTATTTCACGAATGGCACGCTCAGTTTGTTCCTTTGAAGTAACAAACAGGTTGGCGGGATAGATATCATACGCTTCGAACGCAGACAAACGGTGATAAGTAATTGCATCGACCTCTTCAATGGCATCAATCTCATCGTCCCACCAGGTAACGCGCAGTATATGGTCGCTATAAGCCATCGCAATATCAACCGTGTCTCCCTTCACACGGAAGTTTCCGCGTTGCAAATCCATATCGTTGCGTATATAAAGTGCATCAACCAAATTCCGCAAGAACTTGTTACGGTCAAGCTTTTGTCCTTTCTGCAGATGGATGACACTATTCGCCATTGCAACAGGACCGCCCATACCATAGATACATGATACGGAGGAAACAACGATGACGTCTTTCCTGCCTGAGAGTAGGGCAGATACGGCAGATAAGCGCAGTCTGTCGATATCATCATTGATCGCAAGATCTTTTTCGATATACGTATCTGTCGATGGCAAGTATGCTTCTGGTTGGTAGTAGTCGTAGTAGCTAACGTAGTATTCTACGGCATTGTCGGGAAAGAAACCCTTCATCTCTTGATATAATTGGGCTGCCAAAGTTTTGTTGTGACTGAGAATGAGGGTGGGGCGTTGCACGTTCTTAATCACGTTGGCTATAGTGAAGGTTTTTCCTGATCCTGTTACACCTAACAATACTTGTGCTTTATCACCCCGAAGAAGACCGTCGGTGAGCTGCTGGATTGCTTCGGGTTGATCGCCAGTAGGTTGGTATGCGGATGATAATTTGAAGTTCATTTTTTGCTTAACAAGTACTTTTTGCCCTGCAAATTTACTAAAAAAGTCTATATAATAGGTTTGTTTTCGCAATTTTTTGCTAAAAATAGTTGGTTGCATTTTGCTGTTTATAGAATTATGTGTAATTTTGCACGATTATTTGTGCAGTATGAAGAAGTCGCTTTTTATAATCATAGCTATGGTGTTCATCTTTTCTGGATGTGCCCATGAATTCAACAAGGTATATAAGTCGTCTGATTTTACCTATCGGTACGAGTATGCCAAGGAATGTTTTGCGCGTGGCAAATATTCCAACGCAATTACACTTTTGCAGGATTTGGTAACCTATTTGAAAGGTACCGACAACGGTCAGGAGTGTTTGTACATGCTGGCGATGTCGGAATATGGTGTAGGCGATTATGAACTTGCTGCAGAAACTTTCAAAAAGTACTACCAGAGCTATCCTCGTGGTCAATATGCAGAGATGGCTTCGTTCTACACAGGACAAAGTTTGTATAAAGGAACTCCAGAAGCAAGACTCGACCAGTCACCGACAATTTCTGCCATTGCTGCTTTCCAGGAATACTTGGATTTGTTTCCTGATGGCAAGTTGAAAGGAACTGCCCAGCAGCGCCTGATGCAATTACAGGACAAATTGGTTCGTAAAGAATACTTGTCTGCCAAACTGTATTACGATATGGGGGCCTATTTTGGCAATTGTACGTATGGTGGCAACAACTATGAGGCATGTGTGATTACTGCGCAGAATGCGTTGAATGACTACCCTTATTCAGATTTACGTGAAGATTTCTCAATCTTAATAATGAAGAGCAAGTATGAGTTGGCACAGATGAGTATTGATGAGAAGAAACTCGACCGTTATCAGGCAGCTGAAGATGAGTGCTACGGTTTCATCAATGAGTTTCCCGATTCCAAGGAGCGTGCCACCGCAGAGAAGTATATTGAGAAATGCAAGCGTTATACAGGTGAAGACAAATTGAAACAATTAGAAAAATCAAATAACAAATAGCATTATATGGATTATAAGAAAAGTAAAGCACCCGTGAATACGGTGACCCGTAATCTGATGGATCTCTGCGAAGAGACTGGTAATATCTATGAGAGTGTTGTCATCATCTCCAAGCGTGCCAACCAGATTTCTTCGGAAATTAAGAGTGACTTGAGTAAGAAACTGGCTGAGTTTGCTTCTTACAACGATAGTTTGGAGGAGGTATTCGAAAACCGTGAACAGATTGAAATCTCACGTTACTACGAGAAATTGCCGAAGCCAACACTGATGGCTACTCAGGAATTTATTGAGGGAAATGTTTATTGGCGCGATCCTGCTAAGGAAAACGAGGAACTCCAATGATACAACGTAAACAAACAATCTTCCTTTTTCTGGCGTTAGTGGCTGTCGTCGGTTGCTTGATGTTGCCTATTGGTGCTTTTGTGCCAACAGGGATGGGAGTCAATACGGTGATGACAAACTTTGGACCCGTTGGAAAGGGAGTCTTTACGTGGGCACTTTCCTTGTGTTTTGTGCTGTTGCTGACATGTCCGATTTCTTTATGGGCTATTTTTGCCTTCAAGAATCGCAAGAAGCAAGTAAAACTTTGTGGAATCAATATTTTCTTGCTTTTAATATGGTATGTGCTCGCTGCAATTTATTGCTACGTGCAGGGTATTGAGAATACAACCTTCCACCCCGCTTTTGCAGTTTGTTTGCCATTGGTGGCAGTCATCTTGCAATTTATGGCGCGCAAAGCAATTATTGCGGATGAGAAACTGGTGCGATCGGCAGACAGAATTAGATAGAATTAAAAAGCTCACGAGTCATCGTGAGCTTTTTAATTAATTCATATTTTTCAATTACTTACAATCCCAATTTACCTTTTGTTTCCTGCTTAATCAATTAATAATAGTTGTTATTTTAAATGGTCTTTCATTTTTGAAACAGCATCAACATCCATCTTTTTAATCTTTTCAACCATAGGAGCAAGTTTAGGTTCGTCTCGTCCCAGTTTGTTGATGTCTGTTTCGTGGGTTTTCAGGAATGTTTGGACCTTTTCTAAGAGTTCTTTGCCTTTGTCTGCATCTGTTTTTGACAGATCCATCAACTCCGTGGCGGCATTCCCTAAATCGATAATCATCTGTTTGGCATCATTATTGTCAAGGTCTTCCTGCAACAATGCAACAGCATCTTTTTCAACTGACTGTGTGTCGACAGCCTTGTCCTTGCAGCTTGTTAAGCATATTGCTGCTGCAATACAAATCATGGTTATAATCTTTTTCATAATCAATTGCTATTGGTTAATTTTCCTTCATGCACACAAAGATTCATCCCTTGTGTTTGGTCAATTAAAATAATAGAGGAATGATGCAATACCTTCTAAAGCAGGTTTGCGTTGACCTTCAATCTCGATAGCAAACTTGATTTCTGCCCTGCAGATACCACGCAGATTCTGAATGTTGTGCAGCTTGGTGACCAAACGAACACGTGATCCTGTGATTACAGGTTGTCCGAAACGCATATCTGTCATACCATAGTTGACCAGCATCTTGATATTGTTTACTTCAATAATCTGATTCCACATGTAGGGTAGGAGTGAAAGCGTCAGGTATCCGTGAGCGATCGTATTCTTGTATGGACTCTCATCCTTGGCACGTTCTACATCTACGTGAATCCACTGATGGTCGAGTGTGGCATCTGCAAAGAGGTTGATGCGTTCCTGATCTACTTGCAGCCATTCCGATGCACCCAGGTCTTCACCCAGATGGGCTGCGAATTCGTCATACGAATTGATTACTAATTTTCCCATTTGCTTGTATTTATAATTTTGTTTATAATCGTTACTGCTGTTTGCAATATTCAGAAAAGTCTTATATCCTCTATATGTTGTATCTCTGGTTTTCCTTCACCTGTTCCCACAACTGTGATAATGTCGAAACGCAGATCGTTGTTCAAATGCTTGAATTTCACATAGTGGTTCATGGCTAACGACAAGTTTCGTATCTTTCGGTAGTCAACAGCCTGCTCGGGATTAGTAAACAACCGGTTGCGCCGAGTCTTCACTTCGACAAATACGATGGTGTCGCCATCTTGTGCAATGATATCAATATCGCGATGGCCGGAATGCCAGTCGCGCTCAAGGATGGTAAGTCCTTTTCGTTGCAGGTATTCTGCTGCAGCGTTTTCGCCCCATTTACCCAAGTCGTTATGCTCTGCCATATTTTTGTGAATATATCGCTGCAAATTTAATAAATAACGTGTGCAAAACAAAATAATTTGAATTTTATTTTCTCTGACTTCTGAAAAGTATTATCTTTGCCAATCAATATGACATGTAAATCTTAAACAATCATAGTCATGAAGAAGTCTTTGTTTTTTATTTTGTTGTTTGCTTGTAGTATTACGATGCCGGCACAGTCGTTCGTTTCGAATTCTGATATCAGTAAAGGATGGAGACAGAAGAAGATTATTGTGAAGAACGGAGGCCAAGCCCCTAATATTATGACGCTGCTCTCTGCTTTCAGTAAAGCGTGGCCGGTTTGGTCGGTTCAGCAAGTGTTGAAGCACGGGGCCAAACTGAAGGACGGTGACCAGTATGAAGACCCCGACGACTGGCGAGTACTCGTTGACCGTAGGAATGGTTTTGCGGATTTGGCGTCACAAACCGATATCGACCAGGTGGAAACCTGTGTGTGGAAATGCAAAAACGGACATCGTGTCTTTGCTGTCAGTCTGTATGAACAGCATGATCCTGTGACCAATCTGCTCTGTTGGTATGACTATGATCCAAAGACGCAGACGCTGGCCCCCGCACAATCTCCGGTTGAAACATTCAAAAAGTCACCAGGCGCGACTCTTGGATGGACGCTACCCATCAAAGGAACGGATTTCTATATATATGAATATTACCAGCCCGGTTGTCCCACGCTGACCCATGTCTATTCCTGGGACGGTCAGCAACACCATCCTGACAAAGTTCAGATTGAAGACTTCCGCTATCAATGGTTTGCTGAAGATGATTGGTATCAAGCCAGCACACAGGGATATACAGAGTATGCGCTGGTTCATTTTGATGGTGAGCCATATACGATGCTTTGTTTGCGTAAACCTGCTACATCTGCTGATCCTGCCGTCATTCGCGAATATACGGTTTTTGCTCCCTTTAAGTCTGATATGCAGGCTGTCGCCATCTTGGATGCAATGCATCAGTTCAATGGACCGTTCCGCGTACAGCCCGAAGAAGGTGCTCCTTGGACAGGGAAAGAAGTGGTGTTCTATAACAATGATTTTTTACATACCAATTATTGTGTTGTTGTGAATGATGGTTTGGTCAGCTATATAGTCAAATGCAGTCCTGTTGTCAATGAGGAAGGTATTCGTGAGGGACACACAGAGGAAATCAACGGCTTTGGCAGTAAAGATGAAACTGTACGCATTGTTCATGCCAGTGTAGCAAATGAACTTATATTCGAACCCGTTTGGCACCCGTTTGAATTCACGGAGGCTGATCCCGGTTAATATGCCTGTATAGGATGAAAATCATCTATAACAAATACTTCCCATTCGGTAGTTTCTATGCTACCAACATCTTCGGCATCATCTTTGCGAGAAGCGACAAAGGGCAGATGAGCGAGGTGAACAAAAATCACGAATATATCCATACTCTGCAGCAGCGTGAGATGTTGTATATCGGTTTCACATTATGGTACTGCATCGAATGGTTGTGGCGGTATGCCAAGTGTCGCGATTTCATGAAATCCTACTACGACCTGTATTTTGAGCGTGAGGCCTACAAGATGGAACGTGATTTGGAGTATCGCCATCATCGGAAACACTTCGGCTGGTGGCACATGTTTGTGAAAAAGGGAACTTTGTTGCGTGAAATCGGAGCGTTCTTCGGCGATATAGCAGCCTTCATCAGAAAAGATTTCCTATGGACCAAATACCTCTATGCGTTGGTGCTTGCCGTATTGGTGATCGTTGCGCAAA
Source organism: uncultured Prevotellaceae bacterium (assembly GCA_902803475.1). Taxonomy (GTDB): domain Bacteria; phylum Bacteroidota; class Bacteroidia; order Bacteroidales; family Bacteroidaceae; genus Prevotella. Next base: position 12,343 of record CADCPZ010000010.1, on the reverse strand, counting down.
CAGTCTTCGATTTTTATGGCATCTTCTTGTCATCGTCTTACGATGACGGTACATCGATAATCCGAATTCCGTTGGTCTATATCACGATGTATTTTCTTGTACTGGTGCCATCGCTGGCTATGCATCACGAGCTGTGGCGCCTGCGTCGATGGCAGGTGTGGATATTTCCTGTCGTACTGTTGTTCATCGATGGAGGAGGACAGGGCTTCCATTATTATATAAGGTGGGCCAATGAGCTTGGCTTTTGGGTTAAAGACAAACAATACTTGCAGTTGGTAGGTTCCTTTCTGTTCCGTTCTGTGTTCATTGTCCTGATGCTCTGCCTGTTCCGCAAACTTACAGAAGGACGGTTTGGGATTTTCGGATTGAAGCGTTCTTCAAAATATCTACGCGTTTATGCACTCATCTACGTACTATTGATACCTTTGTTCCTCTATGTGTCTTTCACTCCCCAATTTCTGAACTACTATCCGAAGATGAACATCGCCTATTTTGATGGTGCGATGGGGTGGGAACGTTGGCAGCTGATAGGGCTGTTCGAACTATTCTATGCCAACGATTTTATCGGTGTCGAAGGAATGTTTCGTGGTGCATTGGTCATTGGCTTGTCACGCTGGTTAGGATGCCGGGCGGTACTACCGATGGCGCTGACGTATATGTGTATTCATCTGGGCAAGCCCGACCTGGAATTGTGCTCTTCTGTTGTCGGTGGTTACATCCTTGGAATCCTTGCTTGGCGCACCCACCATCTATGGGGCGGACTCATCATCCACCTTGGTATCGCGATGTTCTTTGAAGTTGTAGGTATCACTCGCCTGTTGTGGTAACAATACATAAAAAGTACCAGACGTTGGTATTTTTCATACCACAGTCTGGAACTTCACCGTACCTTGGCTAGCGTTTAAATGCTTAGTTCGTTGAGTACTTTAATGAGACGCTTGTCAACGGCTTTGTCCGTACGGATACATTCGGAGAATGGGACGAGGACGGGATCGCTATTGCGGATACCGATCATCACATTACGTTGCCCCTGCATGATGGCTTCCACAGCTGCCATACCCATCCAACTGGCCAGGATGCGGTCGCGGGCTGAAGGTGAACCCCCACGCTGCAGGTGTCCCAGGATGGATACACGTACATCAAACTCCGGGAACTCTTTCTTTACACGGTCGGCATAGTAGAGGGCGCCACACTTCGGACTCTCTGATACAATGACGATACACGACTTCTTCGATTTGCGGATGCCACGCGTGAGGAATTCCTTCAACTGGTCCACCTCTGTCATCTCCTCTGGGATAATGGCTGCCTCCGCACCACAGGCAATGGCTGAGTTCTGTGCTAAGAAGCCAGCATCTCGTCCCATCACCTCAACGAAGAAGATGCGTTCGTGTGAGTTGGCGGTGTCACGAATACGGTCCACACACTCCATAATGGTGTTCATCGTCGTATCATAGCCGATGGTTGCATCGGTTCCATAGAGATCGTTGTCAATGGTGCCTGGCAATCCTACCACAGGGAAATTGAATTCCATACCGAAATTCAACGCTCCAGTCAGCGAGCCATTACCTCCGATAACCACCAGTGCGTCAATCTGCTCTTTCTGACAGGTTTCGTAGGCTTTCTGCATACCCTCTTGGGTCATAAACTCCTTGCAGCGGGCCGTCTTCAGTATGGTGCCGCCTCTTGTGATGATACCACTCACATCTTCAGTGGTAAAGGTTTTCACTTCATCGTGGATAAGTCCCTCGTAGCCACGGTAGATACCTTTGATGGTGAAATTGTTGTAAATACCAGCGCGTGTCACCGCACGTATGGCTGCATTCATGCCAGGCGCATCACCGCCCGATGTCAGAATACCGATAGTTTTAATCTTACTCATTGTTTTATATTTTGATATTTGATATTTCTCTTGCGCCACTCTTTGGTACACATCATCTTTGTTTCGATGACAAAGTTAGTGTAAATTTGGCAAAGAACCAAAAAAAACATGGAAAAAGGTAGTTGTGTCCTCCTTGTCACATTAAAAAAGACGCTCCGTGAAAGAGCGTCTTATAACGTGTTTGCATTGTTTATTTGTGAGGGTTATACAATGCCCTGAGCCATCATGGCACGTGCAACCTTCAGGAAACCGGCAACATTGGCACCCTTGACATAATTGACATATCCGTCGGCATCGGTTCCGTACTTCACACAGTTGCTGTGGATGTCAAACATGATGTCCTTCAGTTTCTGGTCAACTTCCTCGCGGCTCCAGTGCAGACGTTCAGAGTTCTGACTCATTTCCAGACCTGACACTGCTACACCACCAGCATTGGCTGCCTTACCAGGAGCGTAGAGAATTTTAGCATCCTGGAAGATCTTGATAGCCTCTGGAGTTGAAGGCATGTTGGCACCTTCGCTGACAGCGATTACACCATTGTCAACCAATGCCTGAGCAGCCTCACCATTAATTTCGTTCTGGGTTGCAGAAGGAAGTGCAATGTCAGCTTTCTCGAACCAAGGCTTAGCTCCTGCTACATATTTCACGCCGTATTTCTCTGCATATTCCTTGATACGTCCGCGCTCGATATTCTTCAGTTCCATGATGAAGTCAAGCTTTTCGCGGTCGATACCATCTGGATCGTAAATGTAACCATCGGAGTCGGAGCAGGTAACAGGCTTAGCACCAAGCTGGATGAGTTTCTCCATCGTGTATTGTGCTACGTTACCAGAACCGCTGACGAGAACAGTCTTTCCCTTGATGTCAATATTCTTGGTCTTCAGCATGTTCAACAGGAAGTAAACATTACCATAACCAGTTGCCTCAGGACGGATGAGTGAACCGCCGAACTCCAGGCCCTTACCTGTGAGCACACCCTGGAACTGGTGGGTGAGCTTCTTGTACATACCGAACATATATGCAACCTCGCGACCGCCTACACCGATGTCGCCTGCGGGTACATCCTCATCAGGACCGATGTGACGATACAATTCAGACATGAAAGCCTGGCAGAAACGCATCACCTCGTTGGCAGACTTGCCACGTGGAGAGAAGTCGGAACCACCTTTGGCACCACCCATTGGAAGGGTTGTCAGCGAGTTCTTGAAAGTCTGCTCGAAAGCGAGGAACTTCAGGATGGAAAGGTTTACACTTGCGTGGAAACGAATACCTCCTTTGTACGGGCCAATCACGTTGTTGTGCTGGATACGATAACCCATGTTTGTCTGTACGTTACCCTTGTCGTCAACCCATGTTACACGGAATTGTATCAGTCTGTCGGGGATGCAAAGACGCTCGATGAGATTGTAGCGCTCAAACTCGGGGTGCTTGTTGTACTCTTCCTCGATAGTTCCTAATACCTGACTTACTGCCTGAATGTACTCCGGCTCATTGGGGAATCTCTGTTTCAGATTCTCTACAACTTCTGTTGCTTTCATAATCTTTTTACTTTTTGTTGGTTATAAATCCATGAAAAATTACTCTTACCTTATTTTCGGTTGCAAAGTTACACTTTATTTCGGAAAGAGCAAACGTTTTGATAACTTTTTTGCAAAAAAAGTAGAAAAAAGTTAGATTTGTCGCAATGCAGCCAACAATTCGTTGTTTTCAGACTTGTTGCCGATGGTTATGCGCAGGCAATTCTGACAGAGGCTCACTCTAGTGCGGTTACGCACGATGACGCCTCGTTCCACCAAGTAGTCGTAGATAGCCTGGGCATCAGTCATCTTTGCTAAAAAGAAATTGGCATCGGTAGGATAGACCTTCAGGCAGATGGGCAGGTCGTTGAAAGCAGATATCATGCGGCTGCGCTCCTGTTTGAGCACGCGCACCCAGTCATCAACATCATAACGTGACTTCAGGGCCTCCATCGCCTGCTGCTGTGTCAGCAAATTGATGTTATACGGATATTTCACCTTATTATATATAGCAATGATATCGGGACTGGCGAAAGCCATTCCCAAACGGATGGCAGCACATCCCCACGCCTTACTAAACGTATTGAGGACGATGAGGTTGGGATATTTTGCTAAATCGAGTCGGAATGGACGCACCTGTGAGAAGTCGGAATAAGCTTCATCAACGATGACGATGCCTTCAAAACGACTAATCACCTCCTCAATAGCTGTGCGGTTGATGCTGTTGCCCGTTGGGTTGTTTGGGCTGCAGATCCAGATAATCTTTGTGTGGTCATCACAGGCTGACAGTAGCTTGGCAGCCTCTATCTGGTATTTTTCATCGAGTAGTACAGGACGGTATTCCACATCGTTGATGTCGGCACAAACTTTATACATACCATAAGTAGGTTCGATGGCTACCACATTGTCGATTCGTGGCTGACAGAAACAGCGATAAGCCAAGTCGATAGCTTCGTCGGATCCGTTGCCCAGGAATATCTGATTAGGCTTGATGTCCTTTACCTTAGCTATCAGTTCTTTCAACTCCTCCTGCAGTGGGTCTGGATAACGGTTGAATGGTTTGTTGTAAGGGTTCTCATTGGCATCAAGGAAAACGCGTGCCGTGTGACCGCTATATTCATTGCGTGCGCTGCTATACGGTGCCAATGCCAGTATGTTTGGGCGGATAAGTTGCTCTATTGATTTCACAATTTGACAATTTTACGATTTGACAATTAGGAATCTTCTTAATCTCATTGCGTTCGCATGTGCTTCCAACTGTTCGTTTTCTGCCATCAGCTCCACTGCTTTTCCGATCGTGCGGATTCCTTCTTCGTTAAGATGCTGGAAAGTAACCTTACGGTTATAGCTGTCCAGGTTCACACCATTGTAAGCGAGGGCATAGCCGTGAGTGGGCAGTGTGTGGTTGGTGCCGCTGGCATAGTCGCCTGCACTTTCACAAGCATATTTGCCTAAGAAGACGCTACCGGCATTGATTACTTTTTCAGACAATTCATTATAGTTTTCTGTTGCAATAATCAGGTGCTCAGGTGCGTATGCATTGCTCAATGCCATCGCCTCATCAGCATCTTTTACCAATATGAGTTTTGAATTTTCGAGTGCTTTGGCTGCCATTTCTTTTCTCGGTAATAGTGCTAACTGCTTTTCAATTTCATCTTGAACAAGTTTGATAAATTGTTCTGATAATGAGATTAGTATAACCTGTGAGTCGATGCCGTGCTCAGCCTGACTTAATAAGTCGGCTGCTACAAAGTCAGCACGACTTGTGTCATCGGCAATCACGCATACCTCAGATGGTCCTGCTGGCATATCAATGGCGACATCGTGAAGACTCACTTGCTGTTTGGCAGCCATTACATATTGGTTTCCTGGTCCGAAAATCTTATACACTTTCGGAATGCTCTCTGTACCGTAGGCCATCGCTCCGATAGCTTGTACACCTCCCGCTTTGAAAATCTGACTGACGCCTGCAATGCGAGCAGCGACCAAGATGGCTGGGTTCACTTTTCCCTGACGGTCGGGTGGGGTGCAGAGTACGATATCCTTGCAGCCTGCTATCTTGGCCGGAGTTGCCAGCATAAGCACGGTCGAAAACAGCGGCGCTGTTCCTCCCGGAATATACAAGCCAACTTTTTCTATTGCAATACTTTTCTGCCAGCAGACCACACCTTTACTGGTTTCGATACGACGACTCTCAAAAGCCTGTGAGGAATGGAATTTTGAGATGTTGTCGTGAGCTAACTCCAAAGCATGTCGTAACTCATCTCCGACCATTTTTTCAGCTTCCTGCATCTCAACTTCAGATACGGCAAGCGATTCTAAATTCACATGGTCGAAAAGTTGCTCATAGTGCTTTACTGCTGCATCGCCGTTCGCTTTGATATCAGCCAGCACATTTTCTACTGTCTTATTGAGTTGCGAAACGTCCAAGTGCGGACGCTCCGTAATCTCCTTCCATTCTTCCTTCTTCGGATATCTGTAAATGTTCATCATTTTATCTAATTACTCCTTATTATATAGGGAGTGGAGGCTATAATATCATTTTCTCAATCGGGGTAACGAGGATTCCCTGTGCCCCTAAATCCTTTAGCTTGCCGATAATTTCCCAGAAACGTTTTTCGTCGAGTACTGTGTGGATGGAGCACCACGCTTCGTCGGCCAATGGGATAATCGTTGGACTTTTAATACCTGGGAGCACCTCCGTGATTTGTTGAATTTTGTCTTTCGGTGCATTCATCATGACGTATTTCTTGTCTTGAGCCGAACGCACAGCTTCGAAACGGAACAGCATCTCGTTGAGAATCTGGTGCTTTTCCTCATCCAGTTTCCAATTGGCAATCAGGAGTGCCTCGCTTTTCATGACCACTTCCACCTCTCGGAGGTTGTTGCTCACAAGCGTGCTGCCAGAGCTGACGATGTCGAAGATACCGTCGGCGAGTCCAATACCTGGACTGATTTCCACGCTGCCGGTGATGACATGTATATCAGACTTGATGCCTTTCTTGCTCATGAAGTTGCGCAAGATATTCGGATACGAGGTGGCGATTTTTTTGCCGTTAAACCATTCCAGTCCCGTATATTTATACTCTTTCGGAATAGCAAGTGACAAACGGCATTTGCTGAATCCGAGATGCGAGATAATCTGTGCATCTTCGCCTCGTTCGGCATATTCGTTTTCGCCGACAATTCCGATATCGGCCACTCCATTGGCTACACTCTGTGGAATATCGTCGTCTCGTAGATAAAGAACTTCCAATGGAAAGTTGGATGACTGCACCAGAAGGGTGCGTTTGCTGGCACTCACCTTGATGTCTGCTTCAGCCAGCAGGTTCATGGTATCATCAAAGAGACGTCCTTTTGATTGTACTGCTATTCGTAACATATTTGATGTGTTATATGATGCTGTTGAGTTTATAAAACTTAAATTCTGTCGCAAAATTAAGCTTTTTCATGCTAATGTGCAAACTTTGTTGTACTTTTGTGGTCAATTAGCTTGTATCTGTGAATGATAAATGAATAATTATCCTATGAAATGGCTCTTTGCCTGTTGCTTGGCTGTGGTGTTTGTGGCTTGCTCCACGAAGGAGGAACCCAAGATGACCCCCTGGGGAACCGTGATGGGTGAAGATCGTGCCGAAGAAGATACAACCACCACTTTCACCCTTGACGATATCATTGCCAATGGTGAGATGATTATGCTTACGATGTCTGGTCCGGAAACCTATTACGACTATCACGGTCATGGGATGGGTGTACAATATCTGTTGTGTGAAAAATTTGCCCGTGAGATTGGTGTGACGCTCCGTGTAGAACTATGTACAGATACCACAGAGATGATTAACCGTTTGAAGCGAGGCGATGCTGATATCATCGTTTATCCCTTGCCTAAGACGTTGGAGAAAGCCAACGGACTACTCTCCTGTGGTGCCGGTGACGAGAAGGCCGGTGTGCAATGGGCGGTGACGGCTGACAATCAGGAACTTGCCGACACGCTGAACCACTGGTATAAGCCTGAAATGATAGCACAGGTAAAGCAGCGCGAGAGTTATATCTTCTCGGCCCAGAGTATCACCCGCCATGTTTATGCACCAGTACTCGACAGTAGTGGTGGTGTCATCTCCAACTATGACGGCTATTTCAAGAAATATTCAGGTGTGGTCGGTATCGACTGGCGTCTGATGGCAGCACAGTGCTATCAGGAGTCGTGTTTCGATCCGAAGGCAAAATCATGGGCAGGAGCCTGCGGACTGATGCAGATTATGCCGTCAACAGGTTCCCGTTTAGGTATCAGTGGTGACCAACTTTTTCAGCCTGAGCCAAACATCTCTGCAGCAGCGCGTTATATGGCAATGCTCAGCAATGATTTCAAGGATGTACCCAGTCGTGAGGAACGTCTGAACTTCGTGTTGGCAAGTTATAATGGTGGTTCAGGACATGTTCGTGATGCGATGGCTTTGGCGCGTAAGCATGGCGGCAACGCCTATCGATGGAGCGATGTGTCTCATTATATGCTGTTGTTGATGGATGCTCGTTATTATAGCGACCCTGTGGTGAAATACGGATATATGCGTTCTACCGAAACGGTGGATTATGTCAACAGCATCCGTCGTCGTTACGACCAGTATCGTGGTGTGGCAGCAGGTGCCGGCTCCTTTGGAATCGGTGGTGGATCGGGTGCCAGTACGCCCCAGCCCGCAACAAAGAAACATCGGTATAAACTCTAATGAAAAACCCCTCCTTTGGGAGGGGGGTAGGTTTTATAGCATCCCTTTTGTGGATGGTAGTTCGTAGTGGTAGATGTCTCGTTTGACAGCCATACGCAGCGCACGTGCCAACGCCTTGAAGATACCTTCTATCTTATGGTGTTCGTTGTCGCCTTCCGCCTTGATATTCAAGTTCATCTTTGCTGCATCACTCAGACTCTTGAAGAAATGAAGGAACATCTCCGTAGGCATCTCGCCAATTTTTTCGCGATGGAACTCTGCATCCCAAACCAGCCAGGGACGCCCCCCGAAGTCAAGAGCTACCTGGCACAGACAGTCATCCATCGGCAACGTGTATCCGTAGCGCTCAATACCTCGTTTGTCGCCCAATGCCTGCAAGATACATTCTCCTAATGCCAGTGCCGTATCTTCGATGGTGTGGTGTTCGTCAACCTCCAGGTCGCCTTTCGTGTGGATGGTCAGGTCCATCATACCATGTTTGCCAATCTGTTCCAACATGTGGTCGAAGAATCCTAAGCCAGTAGAGATGTCCGTTTTACCTGTGCCGTCGAGGTTCAGATGTACATAAATATCTGTTTCCTTCGTTGTGCGCTTCACTTCTGCAGTCCTTTCGCCAGCAAAGAGTATCTCAGCAATTTTATCCCACGTCATTCCGTCTTGACCGAGAATCAGAGCCTTGCAACCAAGGTTTTCAGCCAACTGGCGGTCGGTATCGCGGTCGCCGATGACGTAGCTGTTGGCAAGGTCGTATTCCTCATTATTCATATAGGCAGTCAGCATGCCGGTGCCAGGTTTTCTCATCGGAGAATTGTCTTCAGGGAAATGGCGGTCGATGAGCTGCTCGTCGAAAGTGATGCCTTCGCCTTCCAGCGTCTGAAGAATGAAGTTGTGAACAGGCCAGAACGTATCTTCAGGAAACGAGTCTGTTCCCAATCCATCCTGGTTACTCACCATCACGAATTTGAAATCGAGTTGTTCGCGGATGAACCGCAAGTTCTTGAACACACCGCGTGTGAATTTCAGTTTCTCAAAAGAGTCAATCTGTTCATCTTGCGGCTCCTCAATCAATGTTCCGTCTCTGTCTATAAATAGTACTTTCATAAAGTCTGTCTCCTGCTCCTCTCAGGGGAGGAGCATTTTAATTGTTAGTATTGTATGATTGCTCAATGGGTTGGTGCCCCTTTATTTCGCTTAATGTGATAGCCGTAGCAATGGCAACATTTAACGAGTCGGCACCTTTTGGGTTGGTGTTAAAGTTGGGAATCAGTAGTTTATGGGTTATCTTTTTCCGGATTGCAGGCGAGATACCATTTCCTTCATTGCCCATGATAATGAGTCCGTGAGTGCTCAAAGTCTGCTCATAGATATTCTCACCATCAAGGAGTGTACCGTAGATGGGCGTATCCTCAGGAAGACGATCTATCAATTCTGCCAAATCCGTATAGACAACATTCACCCTGGCGATGCTGCCCATCGTGGCTTGAACAACCTTTGGATTATAGACGTCAGCCGTTCCTTTCGAACAGTAAATCGTTTCAATGCCAAACCAGTCGGCGATGCGGATGATGGTACCCAGATTGCCAGGATCCTGAATGCCGTCAAGAGCAAGTGCCAATGTGTGCGCCGGGTATAGTTGAGATTCCGGATTGTCGGGTGTTCCTGAATGCTCCGGCTTCATTTCAAAGACGGCCAGCACCCCTTGTGGATGTTGCAGGAAACTTACCTTGCGAACTTCCTCCTCGTCATCGAGCAGGATGCGTGCCTTAAAGCCAGCGGCAAGCAGGTCGCCCACCACTTTAGGCCCCTCAGCTATGAAGAGTCTTTCGCGTTCGCGGTTCTTTTTCTGTTCCAATGAACGGATCAGTTTTGCCTGATTCTTTGATAACATGAGTACAAAGGTACAAATAAGTGACCATTAAGCAAAAAATCTTCTTTATTTTCTGAGAAATATACATTAAAATATTACCTTTGCACCAAAATCACGACATTGAAACACCTATATCGCATCATCATACCTTTGGGACTGGTATTGCTGTCAGCATGCTCGTCCACGAAGTTTGTGCCAGAAAACGAATACTTACTCGATCGTGTGAGTATCACGTCAGACGTCAAGGGTTTCGATGTGGCAGCTCTGGAACCGTATATCCGTCAAAAAGCCAATTCGAAATGGTTTTCTGTGTTCAAGATACCATTGGGCGTGTATTCTGCTGCAGGCAAGGACAGCACGAAATGGATTAACCGTCTGCTGCAGCGCATTGGTGAAGAACCCGTTTTATTTGACACTCTGCAAGCCCGACTTTCCTGTGCTGATTTGCAGCAGGCTATGCAGAACTTAGGATATATGCATGCAGCCGTAGATTTGAAAACGCGTACGAAGGGAAAGAAAATACGGGTGAACTATCGGCTGAGTCCTGGTGAGCCTTTCTTCATCAACCGTGTGACATACGATATTGCCGATCCGCAAATCAAGCAGATTCTGGACCAAGATAAAGGACGACGGTTGCAAACGGGTGACCCCTTTACGGTGCCGGCTCTCAACAACGAACGAAAGCGTATCACCCAGTTGCTGACAGACAGCGGTTACTATCGGTTCCATAAGGATTTTATTCAATATACAGCAGACAGCGTCCGGGGTTCCCGCGATATCGATGTCACCCTGCATCTGTTGCGTTATCGTGCAAACAGCAATGCTCCTGAGACCGACCACCCGCGTTATCGCATCCGACAGGTTGACTATTTGTCAAACGACTCCAGTGAAGTGCCGTTGCGGAAAAGTGTACTCGTCAACAATACGACTTTGGAACCAGGCTCGTATTATAGTTCTACCAACCTGCAGAAAACCTACAATAATTTTGGTAAACTGGGTATTGTCAGGTTTACCAATATCGGATTTACAGAGTTAGCCGACAGCAATGCTGTTGATAGTACGAGGGAGAGCGAACTCTTGAACCGCGAGCTGGATTGTCATATTCAGCTGTCAACCAACAAACCTAATTCTATTTCTTTCCAACCAGAGGGTACCAATACGGCTGGCGACCTTGGTGCGGCTGCTTCGCTGACCTATCAGAACAGAAACCTCTTTCGTGGGTCTGAGTTGCTGAGCATCGAGTTACGTGCAGCCTTCGAAGCCATCACCGGACTGGAAGGATACGAGAATAGCAACTACGAGGAATATGGTGTTGAGGCACGACTGGAGTTTCCGCGTTTCATGGCACCATTCTTGTCGAAAGAGTTCAAGCGGAAAAGGACGGCCACATCACAGCTGGCAGTCAGTTATAACCTTCAGAACCGTCCTGAGTTCCACAGACGTGTTTTCTCTACTTCATGGCGATACCGTTGGACGCAACCGGTGAAGCATACGACTTATGGTTTTGATGTGCTCGACCTGAACTATGTGAACATGCCTTGGATCAGTCAGAAATTCAAGGAAGACTATCTGGACGATGTCACCAACCGTAACGCTATCCTGCGCTATAACTATGAAGACCTGTTTATCATGAAGATAGGTTTTGCCTTCAGTTATAACGATGGTATTGATGCGGTGAAGACCAATATAGAGACTGCCGGTAACCTGCTCAACGGACTATCCCACATGTTCCATTTCAAACAGAATGAAGACGGACAGTACACCTTATTAAATATAGCGTATGCACAGTATATTAAGTTTGATGTTGACTATACCCATCTCTTCCGTTTCAATGCCACCAACCAACTGGCGCTGCATGCACGATTGGGCATCGCCTATCCTTACGGCAACAGTTCAATCCTGCCTTTCGAGAAACGTTATTTCTCCGGAGGTGCCAACTCAGTACGAGGTTGGAGCGTAAGGGAATTGGGACCTGGAAAATTCAAGGGCACAGACGGACACATCGACTTCATCAACCAGACGGGTGACATGAAACTCGACCTGAATGCTGAGTATCGCGCCAAGCTGTTTTGGAAATTCCAAGGCGCACTCTTCATAGATGCAGGTAATATCTGGACGCTGCGCAACTATCCCGACCAGCCGGGAGGTCAGTTTAAGTTCAAGGACTTCTACAAGCAGATCGCCGTATCCTACGGAGTCGGCCTGCGACTGAACTTCGACTATTTCATCCTTCGTATGGATGGCGGTATGAAAGCTATCAACCCTGTTTATGACACAAGTGATGAGCACTGGGCTATCTTCCATCCGAAATGGGGACGCGACTTCACTTTTCATTTCTCAGTCGGTTTGCCGTTCT
>CADCPZ010000009.1 GCA_902803475.1 uncultured Prevotellaceae bacterium | reverse complement strand
TGCCATAGCTCAGTTGGTAGAGCAACGGACTGAAAATCCGTGTGTCCCCGGTTCGATTCCTGGTGGTACCACTCCTCCTTTCATTTGCCCGGTTGTCGCGAGACGCCGGGTTTCCCTTTTTTATATTGTTTTTAAACATTTATGATCGTTTTTCGTCATAGTATCAAAGAAAATCTGTAATTTTGCAGGCACAAGTGTAGAAATAAAGAAACTTATAAAAGAATAGGAGAACAAGAAAATGAAAAAAATTCTCATGATGACATTGCTGGTTTTCAGCATGATGGCAACTGCTCAGGCACAAGGACAGGCTGAGATTAAGTTTGATAAGGTAACCCATAACTTCGGCACCTTCTCAGAGAAAGACGGACTGCAGAAGACTACATTCACCTTTACAAACGTAGGACAGGCTCCATTGGTAATCAACCAGGTGGTTGCTAGCTGCGGATGCACAATTCCCACCTATGATAAGAAGCCCATTCAACCAGGACAGAAAGGAACCATTGAGGTAAGCTACAACGGAAAGGGTAAGTTTCCTGGTACATTCAAGAAGAGCATCACCGTTCGTTCGAATGCAAAAACGGAAATGACACGCCTCTACGTAGAAGGAGATATGACAGAATAGCTCTATTCCTTGCGATGCCAAATGTTGACTACCTTTCGACGGATGGCATACTGGTTGAAGGTTGTAACAACAAGCAGTAACAAGATGCCGACAATGATAGCGGGCAACATACTACCCTCTTCCATCTGCGGAAAGAAGGTATAGATGACATCCATATAATAGTTGCGCACCATCCACAACAGCAACCATGCAATCAGGAGCACAGCAACATTCAGCACAAGGGTAAGCAACTGATAAGGTCGTGAAACTTGTGAAGGACTGTAACCAATAAGCAACAGGTTTTCGAGTTTCGTCGCATTTTTCTGTACCAACAGATAGATACTCAGCATCAGGATATAGAAACTAAGCAAGGAGATAACGAGGCCGATGGCCATCACCAGCGTCACGATGAGTCGCAAGAAATAGGTCGTCTTCTCAGCGTTCAGCTTGTCTGTTTCTATCTCATAGCCCTTCTGGTCAACATATTTCGTGATATTTTCGTCAGCAGGATTTTTCACTTCGACAATCAGACGGGTTGGATTCGACTGGTTGCTGGGGGCGAAATATCCGTTACTCCACTCCATAAATGCCTTGGGAACGAGAATGGTATTCAGACGATTGGAGAAACCGATGACGCGTCCGTTGAAATCCTCTTCATGTCCGTTGCCGTGAATAAATAGTTTAAAGTCTATCATTCCCACCAATCCATCGCTGATTTTCGGCAACGAACGACTCTGGGCAAAACCAAAGTTATACATATTGATATAGGTACGTGGAAGGATAATGGGTACCTCATGACTGCCTTCCTCATACTTCCAGTCTGCCATAGGTGCATCAACAAACTCATCGGGCACACTCTCTAAGAAGATTTCAGAGTTGAGTACCTGTGTGCCGCTGACTCCCATCGTGGCATACACCTTATATTCGTTCGAGGTGAAAGTTCCCAGACGACTGATGAAAGGCTGAGCCTTTACATCGGCAGTCTCAGCAGGAGTAAACGAGGTAGAGCGACCGGATATGGTACTGCCTGTACCGATACGCTTACTGATGATTACATAGTCGGCTTTCATAAACGAATCTTCTGCCGTAAATACGGGCAGCACATCCTGATAGAACTGAAAGCCGAACAGGACAATAAACATACCGAAGAGGTTGGCAAAGAAAAAGCCTACAAACTGCGGTACGCTGATATGTTGTCTAAGTAATTTCCAAACGAGATTCATCGAGACAATTTACAATTTGACAATTTACGATTTACAATTTATTGAATAAACTTATAATTTAATAATTTGATCGTAAGCTAAATCCATGTGCTTACCAATACTGGTGACGATGACACAAGCCTCCTGAGATTGTGCTTCCTGCATCATGATATCGCCCATGATTTTGGAATTGCTGTCATCGAGATGACTGATAGGCTCGTCGGCCAACAGAAAGTCAAATGGTTGCACCAATGCGCGGATCATCGCCACACGCTGCTGCTGACCAAACGACATCCGTCCGACCTTTGCGTCGAGTTTATCGGCAATGCCCAATTGTTCAAACCATGCAACAATCTGCTCACGCGTTTTGAAACCGGTGAGGTTGTTCTTGATTTCCACATTCTCCAATGCCGTCAACTCCGGGAAGAGACGCAGTTCCTGAAAGAGGTGACTGATGTGGTGCTTACGCAAATCAACCCAATCGGACACCTTGAATGTCTTCGTATCTTTTTCATCGAAGAGAATCTGTCCTGTATAGTCGTGACGGTAGCCCGTAACATAACTGCAAAACGTACTCTTACCCTGACCGGAATCGGCCTCGACGAGATAAGTCTTCCCTTTTTCAAACGTCAGTTCTTGCTTCCACACTTCTGACTGCAGGTCATCGCGCTGGGCAAACACCTGAGGAAGTACCTGACGGAATATGATTTCTTTCATTCTATTCTTACTTCTTAATCCTTACTTCTTACTCCTTACTCCCATAAACCACATACTTTACATCACCAAAAAGGGGTTTTAACAAAGTTGTGGCGATAGCAATCACTTCTTTCTTGTCACCCTCGACTGACGTGAGGTCGAACAGGGCACACATACGCTTACCTTTCAGCATCGTTTGCAACGATGCCGGCAAAGGGGTTGTCGTAGCTGTCAACTCACATTTTGCCAACTCATCCTTACTTTCCGTATCCAGTTCCGGAGCTGTTGCCGACAGCTGGGCTGCCCATCTCATTTCCATATTCTCTTCAGAATACCGTGGGACAACAAATACCAAGTCGCCATCGACACCTTCGATAAACTTATCGATATCTATCTTCACACCAATACCAGCCAACAAACCACGCAACTGCTTGTCGGCCTTCATCATTGGCAAATACTTTTTACCATCGACATTCATCATTAGACTGAACAGCGATCCTTCAGGAATCTGATTGAAGAAGGTGCCATTGAGCGGACGATAAACAGACGAGGATGTTTGCAGCGCCTTATTGATGTTCTCATCAAACGAAAAGGTTTTACCGTCGATAAGCAGACATCCGTCTTTGGCATGCATCTCAGCAGCAATAAGCACCTCGCTGGGGTCGGTATCGGTAGGTGCCCCCACCGTAAACAACGAGATAAACTTCTCTGGCAGCGCCTGTGCCTGTGCCACCATCGCCACAGCCGAAGACATCTCACTAAGACGGTCAAACATAGGAGTTCCCTTGATGCCTTCTTCCGCATCGAGGTATTTCACCATCTGACTCATCAGCTCTGTCTGCGCACTGGGCACAACAGGTCCCATCATCAGCAAGGCTTCATCGGAAAAAGCCACTACCCATGACTGTTTCAAAACGGTAAACGACTTTCCCCGTCGTTTCTGTACGGGTTTACAAACTCCTTCCTTTGACATTTTATTGAGCCAATCGGAGAGGTCGTCGTCATCGCTAACCTTAGCTGCAAGACCAAGATTACCGTCTGGAGCCTCAAACAGGTAAAGTTTCTCACTCAGGTCGATACCACAGTCTGACACATCAGTCACCCGAAGCAACTGCTTCAACACATCAGCACTTGTCGTTTTTCCCGTCTCCTCAGCACTCTTTGCCACATCGATAGATATCAATGCGGTGCTTCCTTGGGGAATGGCATTCAGATATGCATCCCCAGAACATGAAGCCAACAGCAGCGTTATCGCTACACCTATTATATATATATACTTTCTCATACGCAACGCATTATTAGATTCGCCATCATTACAGCAGAAAGGCCAGCTGTTTCAGTACGCAATCGACTCGTGCCCAGTGTAACTGACTGGTAACCTTTGTCTAAAGCACGATGTACCTCATCGATAGAAAAATCGCCCTCTGGACCAACCAGAACTGTGACCTCCATATCCTTCAAGCCATCAAGTCGTGAAGTTTTCAAGGTATTCAACTCCGTAAAGAAATTCTTCCGATCCACTTCCTCATAACAATGACAGATAAATCCCATACCAGCATTCGGACGCTCGATAAACTCGCGGAAGGGAACAAGGGCATTCACTTTCGGCTTCCATGCCTTCCGGCTCTGCTTCACCGCCGAAACCACAATCTTCTCTATACGGTCAGCACGAAGATGACGACGTTCTGAGAACTGGCAGTCAAGGAATGATATTTCGTCGAAGCCCACCTCAGTAGCCTTCTCCACCAGCCACTCCATACGCCCAATATCTTTGGTGGGAGCTATCGCCAGATGGATACGTCCGTTCCACATTCGTTGCTGAGGCAGCGTTTCCTTGATAGCATACATGCAATGCTTCGCTGATGCAATGGTGACTTCTGCACGATAAAACATGCCTTCACCATCCATCAGGAACAGCTCGTCACCACTCTTCAAACGCAATACCCGTGTGGCATGTATGGCCTCATCGTCGGGTAATGCCGTCAACTGGTCTGCTTGTGGAACATAAAAATATCTGGATTCTTTCATTGTTATCACCTAAACATCTTCTTATAGACTTCTTTTAGCTAATCACCTAACAAGGAAGCTTCAACTCTTTTGCGACTCCTCGTTGAATACTGCTCCCCTCTTCTTTCGACGTTGCATCTCTTCATGCAGATGAGATGCGAGTTCGTAATTTTCTTCTTGAATAGCTTTCTTTAAAGCGCTCTGCAGCATACTGTTACTAATGGAATTAACAGGAATAACCATTCCTGGTGAGTTCGTGCTGTAAGGAACACTTTGGCGCATCATCAGCCGTTCCTCAATATACAACGGACAATGGCTGACGAAAGAGAACAAGATTGCATCGCTTGCACGAATAGGCACCGTCTGTAACGTATCGTTGTTGACAAGTGACGCCTGATACTGTCCGTCAACAATATCATAAATCTGCATTTCAATATTCAATGTTGTCTGCCGGGAAATGACTTGTGCCATTACTTCCGGCAACATAATATTGGCAACAGGTGCCTTGCTCATGCGTAAGCCAAACTGGTATTCCATCTGCTTGTCACAAATGATCGACAACTGCCGGGTCTGTGCTATATCTGTTAATATAAGGAGTCCGAGATTGTCGTCACCAACAATCTCAGATACTCCTTTTAATACCAGTCTGATTTTATTCATTTTCTAATCTCTATTTCTTCTCTGGTTTGAAAACAAGGGCGAAAGTGATACCGACAACCAATGAGAAGCCTGCAAAGATGAACCAGCAAGTCTGCCAGCCACTTTCCTCTATACCGACGAGGAAATCACCCCTCCACTCACAATAACTATTGATGATTGCACCAGCAACAAGTGTACCGACAGTAGCTCCGACACCATTGGTCATCATCATGAACAATCCCTGAGCCGATGCTTTGATATTAGAATCACATTCTTGATCGACAAAGATACCACCCGACACATTGAAGAAGTCGAAGGCTACACCATAAACGATGCAGGAAAGGATGAAGAAGATCACACCAGGCATCGCTGGATTACCGATGCCAAAGAATCCGAAGCGGAACACCCATGCAAAGAGCGACATCAACATGACAATCTTGATGCCAAAACGCTTCAAGAAGTATGGTATTAACAGGATGCAGCAAGCCTCACTAATCTGAGAGAGGGATGTCAGCATCGTTGCGTTATTAGCCGCAAAGGAATCTGCATACTCAGGAATACCCTTGAAACTGGTCAGGAATGGACCGGCAAAGCCATTAGTTACCTGCAAGCACATACCCAACAGGGCTGAGAAGATGAAGAACAACGCCATCTGGCGACGCTTGAACAGTTTGAAAGCATTCAGACCGAGCATCTCTGTTAACGGCACCTTGCCTTCCTTCTTCACAATCTTCACCTGTGGCAAAGTGAAACAGTACAGGAATAAAACCAAGCTCAACAATCCTGATACCATAAACTGCAGGTAAGTATATTGGAATTTCAGTGGATGAGGACCAAAGGTCATCGTAAAGGAACCATCCTGCGTCCATACTGCACAGTTTACAAACCACATCGTAGCAATGAAACCGACTGTTCCCAGCACACGGATGGGCGGAAAATCCTTCACGGTATCATAGCCATTCTTCTTTAAAATATCAAAAGCAACGGTGTTTGTCAATGCAATAGTAGGCATGTAGAAAGCAACACTAAGCGTATAAGACGCTATAAACAATGCCTTATTCGGCAATTCGTGTCCATGACCAGCTTGGAATCCCATCCACCAGCAAAACAGCATAAAACCACCTGCAAAGAGATGGCAGATACCCAGCAGACGCTGTGGCTGAATATACTTATCGGCTACAATACCCATCAAGGTCGGCATGAATATGCTTACGATACCCTGAATGGCATAGAACCAAGCTATCTTATCTCCTAATCCAGCTACACCCAGATAATTACCCATACAGGTGAGATAAGCTCCCCACACAGCGAACTCCAAGAAGTTCATGATTGATAAACGTACTTTTAGATTCATGGTTACAATTACTTAGTTATTTGTTATAGAGTTACGTAATATTTGGGACAAAGTTACAGTATTTTTTCGAGACAAAGAAAAGAAATGAACAAATATTTCAAAATAGGACAAAAAAAAATTGATTGTCTCACGACAATCAATCTTTATTAACCTTAATAATCTAATACCATGAAAAACACGTTGCAAAGTTACAACTCATAGAGGATAAAACCAAGAAACTGTAAGCAAAGCATGCGTTTTATAACATTAATTAAAAGTATTTCCATTCCATTTAAGAGAAATTTGCACTAATGCTGGTTGCATTTCTTTTTGTTCATCTCTCGTTGCAATGGGAGATGAACATTGAAGGATTAGCACCGGTTCTGCCGCATCAAGGGTGGCACGAACCATCAGACAACCTTTCCAAATTGAAACCAATTCGGCAAAGCGGATTTCACTCATCGTTTCTGGACGACGGAAAAAGCGGTCTGGTTCAACCTGCTCCACAAATGATTGGGAAAGTCTCTCCCACTTTGTGGAATAGAACGCTATCTCGCTTTCAGCTTGTGGGGTAAAAAAAGTACGGACCACACAAACCACTGTGTCAGCATTTGTCGGCAACAACCGCATCTGCATGGTAGAGGCTGTATTCAACAATACCGACATGTATTCGGAAGTCAGCATATCGATACATGAGGACTCCTGCAATTTCCCTGAAACGCCTGCCCCATCGTCCTGTTCCAAGGCATCGAGCATCGCGGAACGGTTGGATGCATCTAAATACGGAACAATGGAATCGGGCATAGAAAGCCAGACGTCACGCATAGTTTGTGCGGACGTCTGGCCTATAGAAATGATTGAAATAAGTACTATTAGTATTGTTTTCATTACAACATAAACGCACCATAGCGAAGACCTGTGGTCCATTTAAAGCCGTTCTTGCGATCTTTAAAGGTGTAAATGGTGAAGAGAGACTGTCCGTCTGGACCCAAACCTCCCTTAATAAACTTTGAGCCATCATCTTCCTGGTCGGCAGACATATTCTTGTAACGAGCAGCCAATGACTTCTCAATCTCGTTCATCTTCTGTACAGCCTGTGCTTTGCTGGCACATGCGATATAGAAACGTGCTTGGTTCATCTTGTCATTGTCAAAATAGATAAGCACCTGAGAGAAATTCTGTCCCTCGAATTTTACATTCTTGAATTCTACAAGGTCAGGGGTTTCAGAAACAGGAGCACCAAAAGCTGTCTTGAGCGTTTCCATTGCCTTCGCATGGGATGCACCAAATTCAACACCTGCGATACCTTCTTTTTGTGCGTTTGCTGCCAATGCGAATACAGCGAGGCACCATACCATTAAAATTTTCTTCATCATTGTATAATTTAAATTTGTAATAATTATGCTTCTGCAACTGCACCTTTTGCGGCGACTAATAGCTTATTCTGCATATTTTGATTGCAAAATTAATGATTTCTCATGACATTACACTCATTTTACACGTATTTATTGTAAAATATGTTTGTTTTTTATTTAAAATAAGGTAGAAACGCTATCAAAACTCCCTATTCTTGCTTCGATTAAAATAAAAATAGCTTTTTTACTTTGGTACAGGTCTGTCATATCACAAAACATATTAAAACTAACGGCAAAGTTACTTAATTTTGCTATAAAATCACTACTTTTGCAGCAATTATTAAAATAGTTTAGGAAATTGACGATGAAGTCGTATATCAATGACAATTAAGTGATATGGTACAGCAAATAGAGATAATTCTGGAACCGAAGCGCAGAGGCTTCCACTTGGTGACGAGTGAGATTAAGAGTCAGTTACCGAAACTGCCTAAGACCGGTATCGTGAACATTTTCACGAAGCATACCAGTTGCGGACTGAGCATCAATGAGAATGCTGATCCTGATGTTCGTGTGGATATGGAGACCATTTTCAACCGGCTGGTTCCTGAGAATCGTCCAGAGTATGAGCATACCTTGGAAGGCGCCGATGATATGCCTGCTCATGCCAAGTCCACGCTGAGCGGTGTCAGCATCACAATCCCCATTACAGACGGACGTTTGAATCTTGGCACCTGGCAGGGTATCTACTTTTGCGAGTACCGTAATGATGGTGGAGCGAGGAAACTTATTATAACAATTATTGGAGAATAGAAAAGGATTGAATATGAAGAAGATAATAACATGCATACTGGCTACACTTGGTCTAACAACAGCTTGTGGCCAACAGAATTTTGAGAATACTGACGTTCAAGGTTTTTCTGAACTGATAACAGCCCCCGAAGTTGTGCTACTTGACGTGCGGACTGCTGCCGAATATGCAGAGGGTCACATCGAGGGTGCTGTGCTGATAGACCAAAAGCAAGACGATTTCGTGGAAAAAGCAAAGGCAGCTCTTCCCATCGATAAGACCATAGCCATTTACTGTAGAAGTGGCCGCAGGTCAGCCGATGCTGCAGGGAAACTGGCTGACATCGGCTATAAGTGTATTAATCTCAAAGGCGGTATCATAGCTTGGAAAGAAGCTGGTAAACATATCAGCACCGACACATACGAGATAGATGTGTTCCTAACCAAAAACGGCAAGACCTTGAGATTCTATGCTCTGACACATGCCAGCATCCGTATTCAGTATGACGGCAAAGAGATTGAGATTGACCCCGTGACGAAGTTGGGGAACAAGACTATTGACTATGCTTCTATGCCAAAGGCCGATTATCTTTTGGTGACTCACGAACATTTTGACCACTTCAATCAAGAAGCCATCAAGTTACTGACAGACGACAAGACGCGCTTTATTACCAATAAACGGTGTGCCGACATGTTCGGTTCTGGAGAAGTAATGAAGAATGGCGATAAGATTCAGATAACCGATGACTTCACGATTGAGGCCGTTCCCGCTTATAACATCACAGAAGGACGCACTCAGTTCCATCCTAAAGGGCGTGACAACGGTTACATCCTCACTATTGACGGACTGAGAATCTATATCGCTGGTGATACGGAGGACATTCCTGAAATGGCTAACATCAAGAACATCGACATTGCCTTCCTGCCTTGCAACCAGCCTTATACGATGACTACGGAGCAACTGGTCAAAGCTGCAAAAATAATAAAGCCTAAGGTGCTGTTCCCCTATCATTACGGACAGACAGACGTAAGTGGGATTCCTTCACAGCTTAAAGACGAAGGAATAGATGTTAGAATAAGGCACTATGAGTGATATGAATAACCATTAAAAGATGGAATGAAGATAATACAAAGGAAAGTATGAAGAAACCAAAATGGCTTGAGAAAAAAGCACTTTACGACATTATTTTCGAATCGGACACCCCTGCTGGCAGACTCTTTGAC
>CADCPZ010000008.1 GCA_902803475.1 uncultured Prevotellaceae bacterium | reverse complement strand
GTGGTTTCTTTCAGCTTGTACAACACCTGATAGAAAAGCCGTTGACAAGTTGAACGAACAATCTTATTCATTTCATTATCGTAATATAGATTCTACAGAAGTGTATGCTCGAAAGGCATTGACTTTTCTCGATTCGTGTGCTCACCAGGCTTTGATTTATAGCGATTATGATGCAGGTAGGGCAGAAGCGTTGAATAATCTTGCCCATGTATATATTACGAAGATGGAATATAAACAGGCTTATAGCTTACTGGATAGTATTGGTGAGATAACAGACAGTCAGGTAGAACTTCTCGTGGCTGATGTGCAGCGTATGCGTTTATGTCAACGTGAATCCCACAACAAGGATTTTTACGATTACCACGAAAGTGCCCTGAGGCGTATACGTCGTATATCAGAAGATTTGCACCTGTTGACTTCTCATGAAAAAGCGCGCATGGATTATGCTTGTTCAGAATTTCATATCGTAACTTCCACCTATTATTATTATGTAGGCTTAGAAGATAAATCAGCTGAAGCCATTGAACAAATTCGTGTCGATGATATAGAACAAGATACAGCACAGTATCTGGCCTATCTCTATAATGTGGGTGCCGGAGGAATTGTCTCAAAAGGTACGCAAGCCGAAATTCTACAGACAGAATTTGATCATTTGATGCGTTGTTATCTTACAGCCCGTCAACAGGACTATCCTTATTGGGAGGCAAACTCCATGCAGGCCATCAGTGAACACCTGAGTACTCCAGCAGCTCGCGAACAACTAATTGCCGACAATTTGCCTGCAATGAAGTTTCTGAATATAGAC
Source organism: uncultured Prevotellaceae bacterium (assembly GCA_902803475.1). GTDB lineage: Bacteria > Bacteroidota > Bacteroidia > Bacteroidales > Bacteroidaceae > Prevotella. The sequence goes on along the minus strand of CADCPZ010000008.1, from coordinate 28,691 downwards.
CAAATGCCAGATAGTTTGTTGGCAGGTAATTTGGCACAACGTTCTCTTGAGATGTTCACTTCTTTTGGTGACGTATATCAGACGGCAGGTTCTTATCGTACGCTTGCTTCCTGTTATTTCCAGATAGGAGACTATACATCATCGATTATCTGTTTGGAGAAAGCACTCCACGAGAATCAAGCCATCGCTCAAGCCCCCGATTTGGTCGCATCGATTCGAGAGCAACTGAGTATGGCCTATTCTGCTGTTGACAACAAGAGAAGTAGTGATGAAAATAGAAATATCTATTTAGACCTACAGGAACAGACTCGTCAGGACCGCTATCTGGAATCACGTGCCGACCAGTTGAACCGTTCTTCCATGCAGCTCAATTATATGATGCTGGCTGTTGTCATTGCTATTGTTACCCTCATGGCTTTATTACTCCTATTCTATTATCTTCGCCGACATGGTAGCAAACAAAATCTGACCCCATTATTAGAACCCTTGAAAGAATGGCAGGAACGTAATGAACAGTATATGCAAGAGCTGGCAGAGCAATATGAAGAAGCCAACGAACAACTTGCTATCAGTGAACTTCATTTGGCTAATAATAAAAAACGCAATCTTGAACAACGGGCCAAGGTATCGGTTATCAATAGCATTACACCGTTTATTGACCGAATGATTCACGAAATCAATCGTTTGGAACAAAATCAGGAAGACGAGAACACCAGACAAGAACGCTACACATACATATCAGAACTCACCAAACAAATCAATGATTATAATGATGTGTTGACTGAGTGGATTCAGATGCGCCAAGGTGAACTTAGTTTGCAAATAGAGAGTTTCCCTTTGCAGTCGCTCTTCGATATTGTTAAGCGTGGCCGCATGAGTTTCCAGCTTAAAGGTGTCACCTTGGAGGTAACGGATACAGATACCATTGTCAAAGCTGACCGTATTCTCACTTTGTTTATGTTGAACACGCTGGCCGATAATGCCAGAAAATTTACATCTGATGGTGGGAAAGTAACGATTCAGGCAACAGCAACAGACAATTATGTGGAAGTTTCCATTATTGATTCAGGTGTAGGTATGAGTGAAAGTCAATTAGAACATCTGTTCGATCATAAACCGCTACTGAACACCACAGAATCAGGAAATGCTCAACAGAAACCGCTTTCTCACGGTTTTGGGCTGATGAACTGCAAGGGTATTATTGAGAAATACAGGAAGATCAGTCAGATATTCCATGTTTGTACCATCGGTGCGAAAAGTGAAGAAGGTAAGGGTAGCAGTTTCTTCTTCCGTTTGCCAAAAGGAATCACGCGACTCATCATCGTTGCGATGCTGATGCTTCCAGGTGCTCTTTTTGCACAGAACAAAAAATATATACCACATCATCATGCTGAGGATACGATTCATTCGTCAGAATTACTTCAAGCAGCTGTCTATGCCGACTCTGCTTATTATTGTAATATCAATGGTACTTATACCAAGACATTGGCATATGCTGACAGTTGCCGACAGTATCTGAATGCCCATTATCGGAAGATGTATCCGAAGGGAAATGCCATGATGACAATCAATGACAACCACTCACAAACACCCGCAGAAATAGTCTGGTATAACGATAGCCTGTCAATGGATTACGGTGTTATCCTAGATATGCGCAACGAGGTTGCAGTAGCAGCTTTAGCACTTCACCAGTGGTCTTTGTACCGATATAATAATAAGGTATATACCCAACTGTTCAAAGAAATCTCTGCCGACAACAGTTTGGGTGAATATGTTCGTGTAATGAAGATATCAGAAACCAACAAGACGATAGCTGTTATCCTGTTGGTGATTCTTCTGTTGTCTTTTATCCCAGCCTACTATTTCATTTACTATCGACATCGTTTACGCGAACGTTTCTGTTTGGACAGTGTAGGTCGCATCAATCGAATTTTGTTAGACTCCCAGACAGCTTCCGAAAAGTTAGCACTGATAGAACCTCTTGCCAGTGACCGGTTTCCAGAAGAATTACGCAATATTGTACAGCAGATTACGGATGCATTACGTTTGTCGGTTGAACGTAGTGAGAGCAGTCAAACCAATATAGAATTGGTACAGGACAACTGTCGTCGAGCCAATCTTGAAAACGAGCGGTTGCATATCAGCAATAGCATTCTCGACAATTGTCTTTCTACGTTGAAACATGAAACAATGTATTATCCGTCCCGAATCCAGCAGCTCATCGATGGTACTGACCAACATCTGGACTATATGTCGCAACTGGCTATCTATTATAAGGAACTTTATTACATTCTGAGTTCACAAGCCATGCGACAGGTAGATACTATCAAGCAGAAAACGGAAATCGTAGAACTGTACGGACAATATGTGTATGGCGACAAAGAAATGCTTCATTATTTGTTCAGCATCTTGAAACGGCAAAGTCCTTCTTCTGAGATACAGGTAAGCTGTTCGGAGAAAAATGTTCAGTATGTGGAATATGAAGTGCAGATACCAGGCATGAACCTTTCTGATTCGGAATGCAGAATGCTATTTACTCCTGACATGAAGCACATTCCATATCTGTTATGCCGTCAGATTGTAAGAGATATCGGCGAAAGCACCAATCATCGCGGTTGTGGTATTACCGCAGAGAAAACAGACCAAGGCGTGAGCTTCATCATCACCCTAGCAAAAGCGCTGAGAAAAGAAAACAGAAACATTATAAACAAATAGGAAAATGGAAAAATTTAAAGTCATCATTGTTGAAGATATTCCTTTGGAGTTAAAAGGAACGGAAGGTATTTTTCGCAATGACCTGCCAGAAGCTGAGATTATCGGAACGGCTGATAGTGAGGTGTCGTATTGGAAACTCATCAAACAACAGCTGCCCGATCTGGTACTGTTGGATTTAGGATTGGGAGGTTCTACAACAGTAGGTGTTGAAATCTGCCGTCAGACAAAAGAAACTTATCCAGAGGTGAAGGTATTGATTTTCACGGGTGAGATCTTGAACGAGAAACTATGGGTTGACGTTTTGGATGCTGGTGCAGATGGCATCTGTTTGAAGAGTGGTGAACTGCTCACACGTGGTGATGTTTTTAGCGTGATGAGTGGCAAGCGTCTCGTTTTCAATCAGCCGATTCTTGAGAAGATTATCGAACGGTTCAAACACAGTGTGGGCAGTCAGCTCATGCATCAAGAGGCGATGATTGATTATGAGATTGATGAGTATGATGAACGTTTTCTGCGCCATTTGGCTTTAGGATATACTAAGGAACAGATTACGACGCTTCGTGGTATGCCTTTTGGTGTGAAGAGTCTCGAAAAGCGTCAGAATGATTTGGTGCAAAAACTATTCCCGGATTCTGGTCGTAGCGTCAATGCTACCCGATTGGTTGTACGTGCATTAGAGCTGCGTATCATTGACATAGACAATCTTGTTCCTGATGAAGATTAAAACCATACTCAGTCGCCTGGCACTTGTCCTGATACTTGCACAAATCGTCCTTGTGTTGGTATCATGGCTGTTGAATGTATCTATGCCTGACCTTTCGATACGTTCCCTTCTTTCCAATGAAGGTATCAGGTGGTTCTTCGGTCATTTTGTGGACAATATGCTGACGCCGTTTCTGTTGTGGCTATTGCTTTTGTCGATGGCTTGTGGGGCTGTCAGGCAGAGCGGTATCAATACCGTTTTCCCATTATCGCACTTGAATTACAGACAGCGACTGGGTTTTCATTTTTCCATTGTTTTCTTCATCATCGTGCTGGTGGTGGTCCTTCTCCTGACATGTATGCCGCAAGCGATTCTTCTCAGCAGTTCTGGAGCTTTGTTCCCAAGTAGTTTTTCTGCCGCAATTATACCATTGATTGCTTTCGTCACCATTTGTTGTGCACTCATTTTCGGACTTATCAGTGGACAATTCAAAAATTTCCAATGTGCATTCAGCAGTATGGGAGCTGGTGTTACTTCATTAGCACCATTTCTGCCTGTCTATCTATTGGCTGCTCAACTGATTGCTTCCTTTCGGTTTGTGATGATGATATAAGATGGTGATGCCTTTGGTAATCGATGCACTCTATCGTCTGCACATCTGATGATAGGGACATCTAGCACATATATTGGTATCAGACGTTGGTTCAAACGGCACCGTCTGGTTAAATATCTCCTGTATTTTTTCAGTCAGCATCGTCAGAAATTCATCACCACATTGACTCTTGATGTCCAAAACCGGTTCTCCTGCAAGGGTTAGTACAGGATCGTAATCTTCTTTGCCGGTATGTTGTACAAACAATAATGCAGGCGCAACAGCTTTGTGTGGCTGTTTCTTAGCGATAATAATGCTATACAGGAATGACTGAAGAATGTAGTCAGTATGTTTGGAATGGATATTCTTTGAGTCAAAGATTTCTGCGATATCCTTGATATCCTTTGCTTGTTTATTTCCCGTTTTATAGTCGATGATTCGAAGTTGACGGTCTGACAAAGCATCCAAGCGGTCAATACGTCCACCCACTTTCAGACATCTGTCTTTCAACATGATGTCCATATATTCATCATGCTCGTGTCCGATCACACGGAAAGGTGTCAGTTGCATATCGATATGTAGCAGTTTCCGAAGATATGTTTCCACCACTTCACGACTGATTAGTTGAAGCCCATTCAACGGCGGATGTTTCGTTGTTCCTTCTGCGAGATGAAACAACTCTTCGCTAATGGCTTGCTCGATGACCAGGTCAATCTGATTGTTTTGGGGTTGCAGCAACTTTTCTATATCCTTCTTTGTAATCTGGTCGTGTGGCAGCAATTGGTCGTAAATGAGTTGTGCTGCACGATGAAATACATTACCAAAGGTAAGGCTGTCAAAGCCCTCATCATCAATTTCATTATTTTCTCTAAGACCAGCCACATAACAGTAATAGAACTGTAGCGGACAGCGCATATAACGGTTGATTGCTGTTGGTGAAAGCTTGTGTATCTCATTCAGCGTGTGCATCACCAAATCGTCTTTGACGATGGTTCCTGCCTGATAGTGAATAGGTATTTGTCCTGCTCGGAGGGTCAATCGTTGGATCGGATGTGGATATTTAACCAATAATTGTAGCATGAAACGACTCATCTCACCCGTCTGACTGCCTTCTGTCGCATTATTATACAGAATCGTAACATCCTGGGCACGTTGCAATAACCGATGGAAATAGTAACTGTAGATAGCGACTTTGTTGTCAATGGTTGTTAAGCCATATGCACTACGTATAGCGTGGGGGATGAAGGATGAATCATCAATGCCTTTGGGCATGTTGCCTTCATTACACGACAATATCAGCACGTGGTCGAAGTCGAGATTGCGAGTCTCCAAAACGCCCATCACCTGAATTCCTACAGCAGGTTCCCCGTGGAAAGGAATCGATGTTGCCGAGATAAGTTGCCTGATGAACCGTTGCAATGTGGTAATTTCTATATCCAAATCCCCGCATGCTGCGAGTTCATATAAACGGTTCAACAAGGTGTACATACGGAAAAGAGATTCTTCTTGCAAAGGAGAGTTGGAAGGATTCACTGTACTGGAGATGTTTGCATCACTGTTGCAGGCAATCGTTCTAATGATACCTTTCAACCAAGTCAGCAACTGGACTGGTGTTTTTTGAAGTTCTGTCAACCCGTCTATTTCTTGTCCAGACAGATATGGGTGTCGTAGCACAGCCTTCAGGAAACGGTCTCTGAAACAATTCCTACGCGTATCATATCCATTCAGTTGTAAGGCAAGCAACAGGTTTACCAATGATGCAACAGCAGTCTGCTGAAGAGGATAGCCGGTGGTAATATTCATCCTTTTCACTTCTGGAGGAATACAATGAATCACCGTTTGCAACAATCCTTCGTTGCACAGGACGATAGCTGTACGATTACCTGCGTGGATGCGTCCTTTCTCCTGCAGCCATTCGACGATGAAACGTGCCTGAATGTTTTCCGTTGGTGCACAAAGGAATGCAATATCTTTCTTTTGTTTGAAGTTATCGTATATCTCTTCGCTGTGATTGTCCAGTTCATTGGGAAACTCCTCCAGATATTTTCTGATATAAGCACCTGCCTCATGCTGTGTCTTCCTTCCATACGCCTCTGCTGTATTCATATAATAATGGTCGTAATCCCAATAAAATGCAGCCTTGCCCTCTTCATGGAGACGATGGAAAAGCTGTCGTTCTACCGACTGAAGGACATTGAACCCCACAAACAGATATTTCTTGTGTGTGAAATCCACCACTGGTGCTTTAGCCACCTCATTATAGAGCATACCCTCATAGGCAAGCCCTTGTGATTGGAGACGTTGGCGGAAGTCACGATAGATATCATACAGATGACTCCATATCTCAATGAAACGCCGTTGCAAGGTACTGTTGTCATCTTGGAAATTACTGAAGAATCGTTTGAGCAATTCCTTCTGCTCTGTGGTGAGGTAAGAGATATCGTCATATTCGTGGAAATCCTTCAAGTTACGGAAGACTTTATCTGCATCTGCATCATTCTTATCGATATCATCAAAGTCAGCAAGGAGCAGTTGTCCCCAACCGAAAAACTGATCGAGCGTTTCCTTCTTGCCCGTTATAGCTACAAAACTCTTGTGAAGGTCGGCCACACATTTCAACGAATCGGCAACAGTCAGTGTGGAATGCTGTCGAAACAATTCACTAATAGTGATGTAGGCAGGACTCCACATCGGTTTGTCTGTCAGCAGGGCCAGCTGCTGGTTCAGGAAGAGCGCAGCCCTTTTGTTAGGAAAGACGACGGCGATATCAGCGAGGTCGTTTCCGTATTTCTGCAGAATGTCTTTTGCAACGTATTCAAGAAAGGATTTCATTTTACTTCTTTGATTTCGTTTTTCAACACATACCATAAGTATCCTTCTACGTGTTCATTCCCCATCTGTTGGAGCAACGACATGTATGATCGTACCTGGTCCTGATGTTCACGCTGTGGAACACCAAATTTGAAATCCACAACGATTGTCTTTCCGTTGTGGTACATCACGCGGTCTGGACGTCGTTCTTCCACTTCACCACTTTGACTATTACGCCTGAGAATGGTACACTCGTTATAGATGGTCCATTGCGGAGAGAACCATTCTTTGACGCGTGGATCAGACAACGCTGTTGTGAGTTTCTTCCGAAGACTGTCTGCTGTAATCTGTTCATCATAGATGATACCTTCCAACTCCAATTCCTTGAGTTTCGGTTCTATATCGTCTGCCGTTCGGATGGTAGAGAACAGCGCATGCAGCACATTTCCCAATTTGATATAGGTTTGCGAACGAGTTGGGGATTCGTCTTCACCCTTTACAAATTCTTTGCTTTTGTTGCTTTGTCTGAACTCAACGGAAGCAGGGTAGGTTCTGATTTGGATGTTCTGCGTACCCATCGGAGCGGTAAAGGGATTTTTCTTCGGCTGCTCATGTGCTGTTTCTTTCAGATGTGTGGTTGCATACAGGTCACCCCATTCAAATTTCATGGGGGCTTTCTCGTCGTCTTTCCCCGTTAGCGTTGCACCCTTCAACAGTTCCGTCAATGCAGGCAATACTTCCTCCAAGACCTCACTACGATTGTTAGATGTCGTCTTTTCCTTGATCCGTTTCTTCGACATGCGCTTGCCTGTGACAATCAACCCCTTTGAGGCTCGTGTGAAAGCGACATACAGCAGGTTCATATTATCGACAACATTCTGCAGATGCTCTTCTTTGTAATCCTCTTCATATACCGTTCCCATCATACTGTTCTTGGAAAAATCTACAGGAATGATAGGCAACTGATCATAAGGTTCCTGTTCTTTCTTTTCAGCCCAGATGGTATTGCCGAGTTCCAATGTCCAGTCGCACATCGGAATGATGACATAATCAAATTCCAAACCTTTGCTTTTGTGAATGGAAATGATTCTGATGCCATGATGTTCGTCACTTTGTATGGTGTTCTTGTGGAAGGTCTCGTCCCAATCGGCAAGAAAATGGCCGATATCTGCGGCATGCTCGTTCAGATAATCATTGAGCAAATCGTAGAAGGCACATACATAAGCACTTTGTTCTGTCAGCTCATGCAGTTGGAACAGTTCGAAAAGATAGTCAGCCAAATCCATCAGCGGCATCGTCCGAAGCGATTCCCCATTGATGAAAGCATCTGGTAGTCCGCTATCCAGACTATTGCCAACCAACAACTCTGTATCTGTCTTGCCGATTTTCAGCACTTGCTGGTTGTAGGCTTTCACCAGTCTTGCCTTGACCAACAGGTCGTTAGGCTCTGCCAGTAGACGGAAAGCATCAATGAGGATATTCACAGCTAAGGACGCATCGAGTCGGAAGGCTTCATCGGAAATAATATTGATGTCTGGACGTTCCCGCATAAACAAGTCGGCAACCTCCTGTATCTCTTTGTTAGAACGCATCAGGATGGCCATCTCTTTCCATTCAACACCCTCTTGATGAAGGTTTTCAACGGTTTGCAGCAACTCGTTCATTACCGTATCATGATAGTCGGTACTGGGCAACAGCCTGACAGAGATATATCCTTGTCCGTTTTGTTGATGTACGAGCTGTTCCAACTCGTCCTGCTTGTAGGCTTTACATAAATCATCGTATGCTTCGATGCCGTCGTTTTTCAATTCGTTGGCAGTCACGTTGACAGCTTCATGAAAGAAAGCGTTGTTGAACAGGATGATTTTCTCAAAAGAACGGAAATTGGTTTTCAACGCTTCTTCCTTCATCTGTCCTGCCGAAAACTCCTTTTCTATATCGTTCAGCAAACGCCAGTCGCCAGAGCGCCACCGATAGATGCTTTGTTTCACATCACCCACGATTAGGTTATGCGACTGAGCTTGTGCCATACAGTTGTCGAGTAACACCTTGAAATTCTCCCATTGGATGCGACTCGTATCCTGAAACTCGTCAATCATCATGTGCCGAAGTTGTGCACCAATCTTCTCAAACACAAACGGCGAATCGGTATCTTTCATCAGCTGATGCAATAAGGTCTGTGTATTGCTCAGTTGGAAACGATTCGCGTTCTTGGTGATGTCATCAACGATTGCGGCGATAGCATGCAACAGGCGGAGTTGATTCATATAACGTAGTGTCAACACTGCCGACTGATAGTCTCTCCAGCCTTTCATGCGGCAGCTTTCCAAATCCTGCAGCATCTCACAAAGCTCATCTTCAGCCAACTGTATCAGTTCCTCCCTGCATCCAGAATTCTTACTTGCCCACTTGCTTGGATTACTGATGCAATCGCTGATGCGCGACGAGGAAGGACTGCCGTCAAAATTACCTGCAGCAACCCTTTTAATATATTGTAGAACACTTCCTTTCTTGCCGTAAGGGAAGTGGTCGTAGTCGTCAAGGCCGTATTCATGCAACTTTGTAACCATCGCCTTGGCCTTTTCCACAATGTTGTTTTTGGCCCCATCTCTTCTGAGTCGCAGCGTCTTGGTGTATTCTGTGAAGAAACGGTCGTTCTTCATCAGCTCATCCAACTCGTTGACATGTTTCTTGTAGAAGTCGCGGAAGATATTCTTACCAAACTTTTTGATGTCTCCGATAACATTCCACGAACGGTCGTCCTGGATATTGTTGGCGATATACTCACGAATCCATTTGAGCACCTTCGGGTTTTGGTCGAGGTTGTCGATGAGTTCATCCACCGCCATCTCTTCTACCTGTTGATCATTCAGGTCGATGCGCAGGTTAGGCGTGAGATCCAGCTCTCGGGCCAGATTTCGCATCACGCTCTGAAAGAAGGCATCAATCGTCTGAACACGGAAATAGTTGTAATTGTGTACCAGATGGGAGAGGGCAATACTGGCGCGTTCGATAACCGTTTCCTCGCCCAGTCCCGTTTTCTCCATCACCTTCTGGAGATAGCTGTTTGAGTCCTCCAGACGCCGTGAAATACCGTACAGCTGACTGATGATACGCATCTTCATCTCTTCCGTAGCCTTGTTAGTGAAGGTTACAGCGAGAATGCTCTTGTAACTCTCTGGGTTGCGTACAAGCAGCGAGATATATTCGATGGCCAACGTGAAAGTTTTCCCACTTCCAGCGCTGGCCTTATAGACGGTAAGGGGTATGTTATTCATCAAAATGAATGAGCACTATTCGTCGCGTAGTTTCTTCCTGATGGCAGCATTGGCCTCAATCCAGTTGGTATCGAGCGAGAACTGCGTCAGGTAATCCTCGCGGTTGTAGTATGCCAGCACCAGTTCACGATCTGGATCGTTATATAACGGATAGTTGATGCTCACGTCGCGGAACTTCTTTAGCACAGCCTCCTTGTCCTTGCTCTTGTGGGCACGCTGATACTCTTTGGCAAAAAGGTTCACGTAGTCGTACATGAAGTATGCCAGACTGTCGCGACGGCCCATGATACTTGCAATTTCCTCCTTGCTGATTACACGGGTTGTGTCAGAAAGCTGCTCCAATGTCTTGGTGTTGATGTAGGTTAGTGCATCTACTTTGAAAGATGCTATTTTTCTCACACCCACATCTTCTTTGGGGTCGGTAGCAGCTTTGTAACTGCTGTCGTAAATCTCTTTGAACACATCTTGTGCCTGTACACTGAAACCTGTCAGCATCATCAGGGCTGCAATCAAAATTTTCTTCATATAATCAATTCTTGTTGTTTAATTATTCTGACGTTATATCATTTCTTTTGTTTAATCCAAATGCCGTTGCAGATAGAGGTGGTGATCTATGCAAGGCGGCAACTCCTGCTGGTAGTGTGTCACCATGAGCAGGGTTTTGTTTCTTCGCTGGCAGAACACTTCGATGACGTCCTTCACCAATTGACGGTTGATATTATCAAGTCCATGCAGCGGCTCGTCGAGAATCAGCAGCTCTGGGTCTTTCACGAAGGCACGTGCCAACAGCACTAGGCGTTGCTCACCACTCGAAAGCTGTAAGAACGGACGTTCTTCTTTGCCTTTCAATCCAAACACATCCATCCAGAAACGGCAGATATCGAGTTCTTCAGGACGTGGCTTCACATAAAGTCCTACGGAGTCTTTCAACCCACTTGCCACTACGCGGATGCAGGGGATATCCTGCTTGTAGCTGCGATGCAATTCAGGCGACACATAACCGATGTGTTTCTTGATGTCCCAAATGCTTTCACCTGAGCCTCGCTGGTAGCCGAAGAGTGCTATATCACAGGCATACCCCTGTGGGTTGTCGGCACAAATCAGACTCAGAAGCGTAGATTTGCCGCTGCCGTTTTGTCCGCTCAGCGCCCATCGCTCCCCGTTTCTAACAGTCCATGAGAGTTCTTTGAGAATGGTGCGCTCGTCATAGCGGATGCTGACGCTGTTCATCTTCACAACTTCCTGGCTGTTATATTCTCGGTCGCTGTAGGGTAGGGAGATGATGGCTTTTTCGTATGCTTCTGACAATACCCGTTTGGGGAAGGGTGCACGCTGCCGGAGGTATTCCTCGCGCAGCAAGGTGGGCAACACATGCATGTCTTTCACTTCCACAACGTGGGTGATAAACGTTGGAATGTCGTCACTTTTCGATAGGACGAGTATAAGTTGTAGCAAATGCTCCTGCGACAAGAGGGTCAGCAGGTCGCGCAGCTGGTCGCGTGTTTCGGCATCAAGACCGATAAAGGGATTGTCCATGACGAGCACGCGCGGCGCGGCAAACAGCGTGCATGCCAGTTTAAACTTCCTCAGTTCACCACTCGACAACAGAATGATGTATTTGTCCAACAAGTGTTCCATGTTGAACAGCTTGTAGATACGCTGCTGCATGGCTCGCCGTTCAGGTGTGTCAGCCCCGGCCATACGGTAGGCTTCTTCCAGTTTGACACCAGCCGTAGGTGTTTCCTTGTCTATCTCCATCTGGTTCCAGCGTTGCTGCAAGAAATAGGTACGGTCATTGTCTCCTCCGTAGGTATCGCGGAAAGTGATATATTTGATATTGTCGGAGATGAGGTTGCTGCTGCTGTCAGGGAAATGATATGTTGCCATATCTGGGAAGAGAGGATGGTTGCCCACAAGGATATCCACCAGCATCGACTTGCCGGCACCATTGGCACCGACAATAGCTAAATGTTCACACGCTTGCAGCGTGAAGTCGAAAGGTTCCGCCATATTCCATAGCGGATTCTTCGTCCTTCCTTGATGAATCTCAATTATTTTACAATTTGACAATTTATATTCTCCTTGCTCCATGTCCCATGCTCCTTGCTCCATGCTCCTTGCTCCTTGCTCCTTGCTCCTTTACAAGGAACTTACTTTTCCCTTATTCTTATTTACAAGATCTTTCCAACTGCGATAGTGGTGCTCCGTTTCAGGTCTCCCTAATTGCATAAAATGACAGTAGGCAGCACCAACCGCATCGGTAGCATCCATGAACTTAGGCATATCGGCATCGTTGATTTTCAGCAGGCGCTGTAACATACCTGCCACCTGTTCTTTCGAGGCGCCACCATTTCCCGTGATAGCCATTTTGATTTTCAATGGCGCATATTCGTGGATGGGAACATCGTGGTGAATGGCTGCGGCAATGGCAACACCCTGTGCGCGTCCAAGCTTCAACATCGACTGCACATTCTTTCCGAAGAATGGAGCCTCGATAGCCATCTCGTCTGGCAGAAACTCGTCGATGATACCAGTCACACGCTCGAAGATACGCCCCAGCCGAAGATACGGGTCTTTCTCACGACGCATGTCGATGATCCCCATCACAACCAGCTCTGCTTTGTTGCCTGTTGCACGTATCACCCCATATCCCATCACGTTGGTACCAGGGTCGATGCCTAATATAATCTTCTCAGCCTTCACCTGTCCATATACGGATTATGTGCCAACTCGTTGCCGATGGTCGTCTGTGGTCCGTGACCAGAATAGACGACCGTTTCATCGGGGAGCTGGGCTATTTGTCTGAGACTTTGTATAATCTGCATCATACTGCCGCCGTCCAGATCGGTGCGACCGATAGAACCGCGAAACAGGGTGTCGCCAGAGAAGAGCACATGCTCCTTCTGACAGTAGAAACAAACTGAGCCGCGCGAGTGTCCTGGGCTTTCGATAATCTGCAGTTGTGTGTTGCCAAAACGGATGACTTCGTTTTCCTCAAACACATGGTCCACTGGTGGGTAGTCGCCTTCAATTTGCATCCCAAACATCTCTGCACCCTGTTTGGCAATCGACTCAACGAGGTGCTTGTCGGCAGCAGCCACACAGGGTTTCAAACCGAACTCCTTGTATATCGTATCGATACCGAAGTGATGATCCACATGGCCGTGTGTCGCCAACAGGTATTTCGGCGTGAGCGCGTGGTCACGGATAAAATTCACGATGGCCTGCCGTTCTTCCGGAAAATAGGCGCCGCAGTCGATGATGACGCACTCCTTCGTATCGTCGTACATCACATAGCAGTTCTCCTGCAGCATATTACATACAAATCTTTGTATCATAACGGTATGTATATTACATATTTCTCTTTAAACCATTCCTCCTGAAACCACAAGCTGATGTCTGATACCTCAGCTGTTTTGCGGAATTGATGAATCTCGCTGTCAATATTGCCTCCTTTCAGCACAAAGATGCCGTTGAGCATAGCATTTTGCTGCTTGTTGGAGATATTCTTCCTAACGATTTTAATAAGGTCGGGTAGGGGCATCACGGCACGACTGATGACAAAGTCATACTTGCCTTTCTCCTCCTCGCCGCGACGATGTTCTGCCACCACGTTCTTCAAGCCGACAGCCTGCGCCACTTCTGTGGCCACGCGAATCTTCTTGCCTGTGCCGTCGATGAGTTTGAACTGTACATCGGGAAACAGTATCGCCATTGGAATACCAGGAAAACCACCGCCCGTACCGAAATCGAGCACCTTTGTTCCTGCTTTGAATTGCAGCGCCTTCGCCAACGCTAACGAGTGGAGTACATGGTGTTCGTACAGGTTGTCGATGTCTTTGCGGGAAATTACGTTGATTTTTGCATTCCAGTCTCTGTACAATGCGTCGAGCATTGCAAACTGCCGCTCCTGCTCGTCGGTCAATGCAGGAAAATATTTCTTAATCAAATCCATCATATTCCTCTTTAAATACTCTGCCACTATATTCTTCACTCTTCAGTCTTTATTTTTAATTCAGACTCTCCAATTCCCACCGTCACTCTGATTTCCCCCAATGTATGCGAAGCAATCTCGTCACACTGGAAGATAAACTGGATGGCACCATCGCCCAAGATGAAGTTATCGGGCAGATACGGTTCGATGCCGATGAAGAGACCCTTGCTGCGCAAGCCCTCGATATCGTCCACCTCATAGTCTTCAGCCAGTTGTTTCACCACATCAGCCAGCAACGTCTTGTCGTAACCAGGAACGAGGATATCTTGAATCGACAGAATGCGCCCGTCAGCCTCACAGATATTCCTCACCACCGTCTGGTCGATGGGATACTGTCCACCCTCAAAGGTGTGTACATGGGCCATGTAAGCAATAACCCCTTTGCGATAGCGGCGCACATCCGTATTGACGCGATACATCCAGTTCAGTCCGTCGTTGCCAGGTTCCTGGTCGAGAATGAGTCGTCCGTCGCGCTGATAGTCCTCCACATAGCATTTGAGGAAGTACGACAACGCTTCTTTGTTTGGCGGAAGGGTGGTGGTGGCCAGATAGTCAGGCACCAGAATGCCGGCATGCAACAGACTTTGGTTGAGTTGTCGTGCATGCTGTCCTTTCAGATATTTGAAGCCGATATGCACCTTACACGCAGGACTGTTCGCCTTGTTTGTCAACGTAGCCATCGTGTCAGCTGTGATGCTGTCTGTTTCCACAGGTTCACCTTCGCCAATATCCGCTTTTCCGCATGATACGGTCAACAGGCAGGTGCTCATCAGCATCGCCATCGTCAGTATCCATGCTCCACAAGAACGTTTTTTCATTACCTTTTTATAATGTGGTATTTCACTATACGTCACAACGAATTTCTTACCTTTACTTTCAAACTGCAAAGATACTGATTTCAAATGAATTATCAAATAGATTTTCCACTCGGCATCTTAATATATGTTAATCCCGCAAACAACTCCTCAACTTAAAGTTGAGTTTCTATACTTGCGGTTTCTGTTTCCTGGCAAATTCAAACAGCGATGTGGGCAGATGACAGTAGCCTGTAGGGTTCTTGTCGAGGTAGTCCTGGTGATAATCCTCTGCCGTATAGAAATTCTCTAACGGCAGCTTTTCTACAGCTAACGGCAACGGGTAATTGGCTTGTTCCTCGGCATACACCTTATTGATAACAGGCAGGTCGTCAGCATCCGTGTAATAGATACCGGTACGATACCGCGTGCCCTCGTCGTGTCCCTGCTTGTTGACGCTTGTCGGGTCGATAGCCTTAAAATACATCTCCAGTAGGAATTCAAGTCCTACCACATCGGGGTCGTACTTTACAAGCACCGTCTCAACATATCCAGTTGTATCGGTATAAACCTCCTGATAAGTCGGATTCTCGGTATGTCCGTTGGCAAATCCAACCTCCGTTTCCATCACACCCTCAATCTGCTTGAAGAAATGCTCTGTTCCCCAAAAACATCCACCGGCAAGGTAAATCTCTTTCATACGAGTCATATTTAGTTTGTTTTTTTGTATGATCTGTCTTTTAAATTGCAAAGATACTAATTGTTTCGGAAACCTCCAAAAATAAAAAAACTCTCACGCAAGTGGAGAGGTTACCATAAGAGGATAAGCCTATTTTGATACACTCTCTTGTATGTGACTAAAGATAATAAATATTAATTTATTTTGCATTGTCTTCGATTATCAGTACCTTTGCATGTTAATTATAAGAAATTATCAATCGTAATAAAATAAGAAATGAAAGCATTTGTATTCCCTGGTCAGGGCGCTCAGTTCGTAGGAATGGGCAAAGACCTTTATGAAAACAACGCTATGGCAAAAGAACTGTTTGATAAAGCAAACGAAGTTCTGGGTTTTAAAATTACTGATATCATGTTTAATGGTACGGATGAGGAACTGAAACAGACGAAGGTTACTCAGCCTGCCGTTTTCCTGCATAGTGTGATTAGCGCACTTTGCATGGGTGACGCTTTCCAGCCAGATATGGTTGCCGGTCACTCACTGGGTGAGTTCTCGGCATTGACGGCTGCTGGTGCGCTGAGCTTTGAAGACGGTCTGAAACTGGTTCATGCCCGTGCGCTGGCTATGCAGAAGGCTTGTGAGATTGCTCCAGGTACGATGGCTGCTGTCATCGGTCTGCCTGATGAGACAATTGAGCAGGTTTGCAAAGAAGTAAGCACAGAAGGCAACGTGGTGATTCCTGCCAACTATAACTGTCCTGGACAGCTGGTGATTTCTGGTAATGAGGATGCCATCAATACAGCTTGCGAGAAACTGAAGGAGGCTGGTGCACGTCGTGCGTTGCCGCTGCCCGTCAGTGGTGCGTTCCATTCTCCGCTGATGCAACCCGCAAAGGATGAGTTGCAGGCAGCCATTGAGAAGACCGAGATTCATGCACCGAAGTGTCCTGTATATCAGAATGTGGATGCGAAGCCGCATACCGATGCTGCTGAAATCAAGGCGAACCTGATTGCTCAGTTGACAAGCTCTGTTCGTTGGACAGCCAGCGTGCAGAACATGATTGCCGACGGTGCTGACGACTTCACAGAGTGTGGTCCAGGCAAGGCGCTGCAAGGAATGATCGGTCGTATCGACAAGTCTGTTGCTGCGCACGGTATTGAATAATGTACTATAATCAATGCGTAATGAGTTATTCTTAATTCGTAATCATGAAACCAATTATATATCAGGTTTTTACGCGTCTATTCGGAAACCAAAACACCACTTGCAAGCCAAATGGTACGTTAGCCGAGAACGGGTGTGGAAAAATGAATGACTTTGACGAGAAGACGCTCAAGCAGATTCGCAAACTGGGTGTCACACACGTCTGGTTTACAGGTGTGATTCGTCATGCGTCAACAACCGACTATACGAAATACGGCATACCCTGTCAGCATGCTCAGGTGGTAAAGGGAAAGGCCGGCTCTCCCTACGCGATTACCGACTACTATGATGTCGATCCCGACCTCGCTGTGGATGTGGAGCATCGTATGGACGAATGGACGGCACTGATTGAGCGTACACACAAGGCTGGCATGAAAGTCATTATGGACTTTGTGCCCAACCATGTGGCTCGCGAATATCATTCCATCTGCAAACCGAAAACGGCACGCGACTTGGGTGAGTTTGATGATACGAGTAAGCATTTCTCTCCAGAGAACAACTTTTACTACTGTTGGGGACAACCGTTGGATTTATGTAACATTCCACTTCAGACTTCTGCTCTTGATGAAGGAGATTTGTTTGCTACAGGCTACGAGGAGAATCCTGCGAAGGCGACTGGTAACGACCAGTTCTCGAACCGCCCTGAACGCAACGACTGGTATGAAACTGTAAAATTGAATTATGGTGTTGATTACTGTGATGCTGGGGGCCGATCTACGCATTTCAATCCGATTCCTGATACTTGGCAGAAGATGACAGACATCCTGTTGTTCTGGGCAAAGAAGGGCATAGACGGCTTCCGTTGCGATATGGCAGAGATGGTGCCGGCGGCTTTCTGGACTTGGGCAACAGACAAGGTGAAGTTTGTGTATCCGGAGATACTCTTCATCGGTGAAGTGTATAATCCTGCAGAATATCGCAACTATATCGCTGCTGGTTTTGACTACCTCTATGACAAAGTAGGCATGTACGACTGTGTGCGTAGCGTCATCAACGGTGGCCGCCGTGCTGGTGATATCACCTATCAGTGGCAGCATACCGACGATATCCGCAAGCACATGCTGTATTTCTTGGAGAATCACGATGAACAGCGTGTGGCAAGCGATTTCTTTGCCGGCGATGCAGTAAAGGGATTGCCTGGATTGATTATCAGCGCTCTGTTGCAAGCCAATCCGTTCATGCTGTATGCCGGACAGGAATTTGGTGAGCCAGGAATGGATCAAGAGGGATTCAGCGGTAGAGATGGGCGCACGACAATCTTCGACTACTGGTCGGTAGATAGCATTCGTCGCGGATACTATGACCGTCGTCATCTGTCGGAATATGAGAAGCAACTGGAGAGCGTTTATCAGTTTATTCTGAATCTTGCCAACTCAGAGAAGGCATTTAGCGAGGGCGACTTTTTCGATCTGATGTATGTGAATCAGCATATTGCCGACAAGCAGTTTGCGTTTATGCGTCAGGCTGATAACGAGAACATCCTCGTTATCGTAAACTTTGACGGCGAGGATGCGCTGATCGATTTGAATATTCCAGAGCATGCTATCGATTACTTCGGTATCGAAAGAAAGAACTACACCATCAAGGATCTGTTCTCCGGCGACTCCATTGAAGCTGAAGTATTTGGAGAGCACGCTATTCCTGTAGAGATTCCAGCCTACGGTGCACGATTCTTCAAGATGAAACTATAGAAATGAGATGAACGAAACCCCATCAGCACGCTCTGCAGACGACATCAGTCTGGATTCAAGATGTATTGATTTCCTGCGTTGTATGCTGATCATTTTCGTTGTAATCATACACACCAATCTGGTGGCTGACACCCCCTGTTCGGATAGTGTCTATGTACAAGGATATGATATAATTGGTAATCTGTTGTGGCTTTGCAATCCGTTGTTCTTTGCCATTTCAGGTTACCTTTTTTTCTATTCGGTTGATTTCTCAGGAAAGGTGTATGCTGGAAATCAGTTTCAGCTGCTGTGTGCTCGCGTACCTTATTATATATAAGATAAGTCCGACAAGCTGTCGGCTATTAGGTGCAAGAATATAATCTGAAGAAGAATGATACAAGAAGAACTGTTATTGAATGACCACAACAAAGAGGAGTTTCCACCAGCACATACGGCGGAGCATCTGTTGAACCAGCTCATGATGCGCATGTTTGGATGCGAACGTTCAAACAATGCACATGTGGAACGGAAGAAGAGTAAAATCACTTATATCCTCGACCGCAAACCTGACCGCAAGGAAGAGAAGGATATCGAGGTGCGCATGAATGAGCTGATTCGTGAAGACCTGCCCGTGACCTTTGAGTATGTGACACGTGTGGAGTTGGAGGGAATGATTATGGAAGCATACCCAGATTCACCAGACGCAAAAGTGTCGCTGGACCGTCTTCCTGACAATTCCAGCGACACGATACGCTTGGTTCGAATTGGCGACTATGATGTTTGCCCGTGTATCGGAAAACATGTTCGTTCTACTTCACAGATTGGTCGTTTCGAGTTGTTGGGTACCAACTGGGACAACGACAAACATACTTTCCGAGTACGTTACAAAATTGTTTAGCACCCCTTTGGATTCGGCCCGAACCGGTTTTCTCCAGCCTCGCTGTCCAACAAGGTGAAAACCAATAGGATGAGTCCGCCGACGAAAGGTACACAACTGATGAATATCCAACCTCCGCCTTTTCCTATGTCGTGAAGACGACGGACAGTAACTGCTAAAGAGGGGACGATGATGCCGAGTGCGTAAATACCTAATATTCCGAATACGATCAAGGCTAAAGTTCCTGATCTTGTCGAAACGGCAAGGAAGATTCCTACGGCATAGAATATAAAGTAGATGATTGCATTGAACAGCGCGAACGACCAGTATTCCTTGCGGCGAGCGCGTCCGTCGAAGGAGGCATATTTATCCTTCAGACATTTCATGTAGAATCCCCACAGGCTCAGTTCGTTGTCGTCTTCCTGATAGCCATAGCCATACGCAGGTTGCTGATAACCACCTTGCTGATATCCACCTTGTTGATATCCACCTTGCTGATAACCGCCTTGTGGATAGTTTCGCTGTTGTAATTCTGGAACTTGCGAAATGGGGAGCCAGTCGGCCATTCCCTCTCGCCAAACATAAGTGTCACCACTCAGACGCATATTGATAATGGTCTGCTGGTCGTAAGGTCCTTCCTGTTGACCGTTTCTGAAAATGTAATAGGTTGCCATAATGTGATATGTTTTTAGTTAGTTAATATTGTATATGTTCCTGATGACGAACCACGCCAAATATAGGGCAATGTACAGATGAAGTATCCACTTGTTGATTTTAGTCAGTCTGACGATTTTTGCCGATGCCTGCGAATGTGTGATGATCAGTTCGTTGGTACAGGCAAGGATGAGAATTGGAATCGAGATGATGAGGAAGGGATTAAACGCCAACGATGCTTGTATGTCGCCATGTAGCAACGCGTGCAACGCCCGTTGGAATCCGCATCCTGGACATTCGATATGCAAGTATGTTTTGAACACACATCTGGGCATGAAATCAGATTGGCTAGGGTCAAACCAATAATAGATTGGTACAACCATAGCCAATAGGATGATAATTGCAATGATGATGTATTTTCTTTTGAAGAGTGGCATCATATTTTAACTGTACGCAGCCATACTTATGCCGAAGACGAATATCATCAATACGTAAGCTAACCAAGCGATCAGCGAGATGACGATGCCGGCTATCGACCAGTTCATAGAACTCTTCGATGCCTCAACTGCTTCATCGTAACGGCCTGCAAAATACAGACTGTCAACTTTACCCGACTTCACGATTGCTACAATACCCGTAGGCAGACAGCACATCAGCGTTGTAATGATAGCCAGCGCCATGTGTGAACTGGGCTTTGGATAATTTGATGAAGAACCTTGATTGACAGCGTAAGCTGGAGATGGCCCATAATTCGGTTGTCCGTAGTTCGGCTGTCTGTAGTTTGGCTGATAGGGAGGGGTAGGAGCTTGCGGCTGTTGCAACTCAGGGATAGTACCGATAGGCTGCCAGTCGCTCATCGTCTCATTCCATACAAACGTATCGTTGCTGAGACGCATATTAACGATGGTCTTCGCTTCATACGGTCCTTCCTGTCTGTCGTTTCTATAGATATAGTATTTCATAATGAGGAATGCTGTGAGTTACACAAAAGTATCTTTCCCCTGTTAGAACAGCGGGAAAGAACTTTCTGTATAAACGTATTTCTGCTGGAACTGCTCTTCGGTCATTGTCAGCATCATAATGCCTTGAATCAATGCCAACAGAGAGGGGATACCTGTACAGCACAACAGCAAGAATACGATACCTCCTGTGGTTTTACCCAGATAGAAGTAGTGGATACCAAAACCACCAATCAGGATGGCAAGGATGGCAGCAGTCACCTTACTCTTTTCGCTTGGTGCAGGTTGGTAATTGTTGGGCTGTTGATAAGCCTGCTGGTACTGCTGCTGTGGACCTTGCTGGTATTGCTGCTGTGGACCTTGCTGGTACTGCTGCTGTGGACCTTGCTGGTACTGCTGCTGTGGTCCCTGCTGATACTGCTGCGGACCCTGCTGATACTGCTGCTGACCCTGCTGATACTGCTGCTGATATTGTGGCTGCTGGTATTGAGGACCACCCTGAGGACCAGCCTGTGGTGGAGTCTGCGGAGGAACCTGCGGTGTGAAGCGTGGTGGCTCCGGCTGCTGGGGCTGTTGCAGT
Organism: uncultured Prevotellaceae bacterium; assembly: GCA_902803475.1. Taxonomy (GTDB): domain Bacteria; phylum Bacteroidota; class Bacteroidia; order Bacteroidales; family Bacteroidaceae; genus Prevotella. The sequence continues at coordinate 7,182 of CADCPZ010000008.1, read as the reverse complement.
TCTGGTACTTGTGAGATGGGTTTCCAGTCTGTCATACCCTCACACCATACAAATGTGTCTGGACTAAGCTTCATGTCAATAACAGCTTTTGCCTCATACGGACCTTCCTGTTTCCCGTTTTTGTAAATAAAGTACTTTGCCATAGTTTTGTTATTTTTTAAAGGTTATTGTGTTTATTGACGACAAAGATAGTGTTTTTTTTTAATAATTAGAAAAAAAAAGGAAGTTTTTTTGTCAAAACTCCCTTTTTTACTCATTTTGCGTCGATTTCTTCTTTCATGTCAATCAACTGACGCTGCGTATCATAGAATTCATATTGCAGGAACGCCAGTTTTTGTGAAGGAATGACGCGCACGCCAAATCCGTATTTCATTTGCCAGCGGCGCTTCATGCTAACCATACCTTGATTGATATAGGCTGCTACATATGGATGGACGTGCAGATAGAATTTTTTAACGCCAATCTTGTTGACAAGGTAATCAATTTTGTTCTCCAGTTGGTCAGTGAAAAGGATACTGGATTTGATCTTTCCTTTTCCGAAACAGGTAGGACACTCTTCTTCCACATTGACGTCCATCGCAGGACGTACTCGCTGTCGGGTAATCTGCATCAGTCCGAACTTCGACAACGGCAGGATGTTATGACGTGCGCGATCCTTTTTCATATTCTCGCACATGCGCTCATAAAGCAGCTGTCGGTCTTCAGCCAAGTTCATATCGATAAAGTCAACAACAATAATGCCGCCCATATCGCGTAGTCTTAGCTGGCGTGCCAGTTCGTCGGCAGCTCCAAGATTGGTTTCCAGAGCGTTTTGTTCTTGTCCGTTCTCCTTCTTCGTGCGGTTTCCGCTATTGACGTCAACAACATGCATCGCCTCTGTGTGCTCAATAATCATGTAAGCTCCGTGCTTGTAGTTGACGGTCTTTCCGAATCCCGATTTGAGTTGTTTGGTAACGCCGAAGTTGTCGAAAATAGGCACATTGCCTGTATACAGTTTGACGATGTCCGCCTTTTCAGGGGCAATAAGTGAGACATAGTCCTTTACCTGATTGAAAATCACTTCGTCGTTGACATAGATGTTTTCATACGTCGGGTCGAAAAGATCTCTGAGCATAGCGACAGCACGACTCGTTTCTTCAAACACGAGTTGTGGTCGCTGACTTGTTTTCTGCACCTTGGTGATGGCATCGTTCCATCGTTGCAGGAGAACTTTTAGTTCAGCGTCGAGTTCGGCCACTCTTTTCCCTTCAGCCACCGTCCTAACGATGACGCCAAAGTTTTTAGGGGTGATACTCTGCATAAGCTGCTTGAGTCGTGCCCGTTCTTCGCCGCTTTTGATTTTTGAGGAAACGCTGACTTTATCATCAAAAGGTATCAGCACGAGGTATCTGCCAGCAAAGGACAATTCACACGTCAGTCGCGGTCCTTTGGTAGAGATAGGCTCTTTCACAATCTGCACCAATACTTCCTGACCTAATGTGAGCGTGTTCTGTACGCTGCCTTCTTTGGGAATGATTGGCAGTTTGGATGCCTTGGTGATAGGGTAGAGGCGTTTCCTGTCGCTTTGCACCTGTTTCAGGTACTTTGCATAGGAGTTGAATTGGTTACCTAAATCAAGATAGTGCAGAAAGGCGTCGCGCTCAAATCCAACATCTACGAAACAGGCATTCAGCCCTGGCATCAGTTTCTTGACCTTTGCCACATAGATGTTTCCAACCGAAAACGTAGCCTGTCGTGGTTCGTTCTGGTATTCTACCAGATTCTTGTCCTCGAGCAGGGCAATCGATATGGCTTTCGCTTGGACATCAATGATTAGTTCGCTTGTCATTTTTTCTGTACTTAATAATTAGGTGATGTGTGCTGGGAATGGATGTTCCCAACGATTTCATTGAAAATGGGTGATGGACTATGGTGTGTTCAACAACACCCTTGCACCATCACCCATACTTCCATTGAGAAAGATTACTTGCTCTTATGTCTGTTCTTTCTCAGTCTCTTCTTACGCTTGTGCGTAGCCATCTTGTGTCCTTTTTTCTTTCTTCCGTTTGGCATAGCTGTTAATTTTAAATGGTTTATGATATTGATTTATATTTGTTCTGACAACGGTATTAGTCTTTCATCTGCTCAATAAATGACTTTGCGGGCTTGAATGCTGGCAGGTCATGTGCTGCGATGACAATCGTTGTGTTCTTGGAAATGTTTCGTGCAGTCTTTTCAGCACGGTGTTTTACGATAAAACTTCCAAATCCTCTCAGGTACACATTTTCTTTCTTGTCCAACAGGCTGTCCTTGATAGAATCCATGAAGCATTCTACTACAGCTGAAACATCTTTCTTTGCGATACCTGTGTTAGTTGAAATCTCGTTAATGATGTCTGCTTTTGTCATTTTCGTATTCTTTATTTGTTGTTATTTGACTTCTATAACTTTCTAACGGACTGCAAAGGTAGTGATTTTTAGTAAGATACGAAAATTTATTTGCCTTTTTTTGCAAAAATAGCTGATTTTCAGTCCGTTTTTCGAAAAAAACATATACCTTTGTGCACATATTTAATAAAAATTATGGGAATAGCAATAGGAATTGACGTGGGAATATCCACTACGAAAATCGTCGGATTGAAGGATGGAAAGATTATTTCACCTTTGCGTATCAAGGCTACAGATCCTGTGACATCTCTTTATGGTGCCTTTGGAAAATATCTGTACGACAACAAGATAGACCTTGCCGATGTGGAAAAAGTGATGCTGACGGGCGTGGGGTCAGCCTATATCGACAAACCTGTCTATGGATTAGCCACTGAGCACGCTGAAGAGTTTCTTGCTGATGGTTTGGGTGCACAGTATGAATCCAAGTTGAATCGGATGATAGTCGTCAGTATGGGAACAGGTACCTCGTTGGTGGAATACGACAACGGAAACATTCACCATATTGGTGGTATCGGTATTGGTGGAGGTACGCTGAACGGCCTTTCCCGTTTGTTGCTGAAGACTGATGATGTGAAGCAGATTGCATCTTTGGCCATGCAGGGCGACATCAAGCATATCAACCTGCTGATTGGCGATATTTCGGCAAAACCGCTTCCTGGGCTTCCGATGGATGCTACCGCATCGCTGTTTGCGGCAGCTCAAGCCAATGCGTCGCGTGAAGATATTGCATTGGGGCTGATATGTATGGTATTGCAAACAGTTGGTTCCGCAGCGATACTTTCATCTTTGAATAGTGGTATTACCGATTTTGTGATGATTGGTAACCTGACGTTGCTTCCTCAGTGCAAATACATTTTCCCATTGATGGAACGCCTGTATCATGTGCGTTTCATCATTCCAAAGCATTCGGAGTTCTGTACGGCAATCGGCGCAGCGTTGTCTTATAACCGTTGAGCAGCGTTTACTTCTTCTTACAAAAACTCGTACCATCGAAACAATGGGTGCATATCTTGCACTTCGGCATTCCGATGCTTTCGATGAGTGTTTCCAGTTTAGCAAATTTCAAGGAGGTGAGTCCAAGACGTTTGGCGATTTCCTGTACCATTCGCTCGTATTCAGGCGAACCTGTCTTTGTGTATTTCTCCAGATTCTTGTTCTCGTCACCTTCAAAATCCTTGATGATTTGACGAGTAATCAGTTCCAGATCGCTCTTCGATGAGGTGAAGCCGATAAACGGACAACCATAAACCAATGGTGGACAGGAAATACGTACATGTACCTCTTTGGCTCCGTTGTCAAAAAACTCACGAACGTTATCTCTCAGCTGTGTGCCTCTTACAATACTGTCGTCGCAGAAAACGATACGGTTGTTTTTCAGAATGGCAGGATTGGGAATGAGTTTCATCTTCGCCACCAAATCACGACGAGTCTGTGTGCCAGGGGTAAATGAGCGTGGCCAAGTGGGGGTGTATTTTACAACAGCACGCTTGTAGGGTATCTTGTGACCGTCGCTGTAGCCTAATGCCATTCCGACTCCTGAGTCTGGAATACCACAAACAATATCAGCTTCCACATCGTCTTCCTTACCCATCATCTCACCGTTCCGCTCGCGCACCATCTCTGTGTTGATGCCTTCGTAGTCGGATGAAGGGAATCCGTAATAAACCCACAGGAACGAACAAATCTGCTGACAATCCTTTGCCTTCTGCAGTACCTCTATACCATCGGCACGCAGGCGGATGATTTCTCCAGGACCTACATCGCGTACAGTCTCAAAGCCCAGATTGGGGAACGCTGTGGTTTCAGAGGTGGCCGCATAGGATCCTTCTTTCTTACCAATCACAATCGGTGTGCGTCCCAGTAGATCACGGGCGGCGATGATGCCGTCTTCTGTCAGGATGAGCATCGAACAGGAACCTTCTATCTCGTTATATACATTATTGATACCATCGGTAAAGGTCTCGCCCATATTGATGAGCAGCGCTACCAACTCCGTCTGGTTGATGCGGTTGGCACTTTGCTCACTGAAGTGCATGTGCTGGGCCAGTAGCTTATCGGCAATTTCGCGTTGGTTGTTGATTTTGGCAACGGTAACGACGGCATAGCGTCCTAAATGGGAGTTGACGATGATGGGCTGCGGATCGGTATCGCTGATGACACCTACACCACAATTACCTGCAAATTTCTCCAGTTCGTCTTCAAAACGTGAACGGAAGTAGTTGCGTTCCAAGCTGTGAATAGCCCTGTTGAAACCTTTTTCTTTGTCGAAAGTGACCAAACCAGCGCGTTTGGTGCCCAGATGAGAATTGTAATCTGTTCCGTAAAACAAATCGTTGATGCAATCTTTTACCGAAATGGTACCGAAAAAGCCACCCATGTTGATTATCCTTTAATGTTCCTATTGAATATTGTTCTGTCTCTGATAAGGCAGAATGAAAAAATTCAGGTGCAAAGGTACAACACTTTCTTGAAACACCCGATATTTTTTTGTTTTTTTATTTGCCTTCATCATCACATTTTTTCGCAAACGGCTGATAAGCTATGCTTTTTTCTTCGATTGCTAATGGTTATTGCTTCATCGGGATTCGTCACACCGATAGATTTTTGTTCTATTTGCTTGCAATTTTAATTTTTATTTGTATCTTTGCCCCTGTAAAGGAAATAAGCGATATGACATCAGAGCATTTGTTTTTTATAACATTCTGTGTAGGCAACCTTTCTGAGGCTCTTCATATGAGTGCATCACAGGTATATGACGTTCTGCGCTCTTCAGGAGTGCTGAATGATTATATTATACCATGTTACGACGTTCTGCATACATTCAGTAAGGAATATATAATAGAAGACCTTACAGAAGCATTAAGAGAGAGAGGAGCAATAGCACTCTGATTATCTAAGATTTCCTTGACAAGCTTTCTATTATTGTCACAATTATCTTGACTTTTACTTTTATTGGCGATAAGCGTAAAAAGTTGCTCTATTCGTTGTGTATCCATATATTTTTTCGATTACCTTTGATGTTATTTAGAACAGAATATGACTGAATGCGAAGGAGGTCTGGAACAGAATAGTTCTTGTGTGTGCAGAGATCGTGAACAGCATAGCAGACACCTATACCTTCGAACTGCGGTACATCAAGACAACCTTCTGCCCAAGACCCTATGCAGCCATCATCCAAATGGTCGGGTTCTGGTTTTTCCCCAAGAATCGTATTACAGGAATGAATCTCCGAATCCTCAGTCCAAGCGATAGCATCAATCATCTGTGAGAAATTTGAGCCATAGTCATCATCGTCATCATAATGCAGGATTTCAGCACCTTCATCCACATCTAACCAACTTTCTACAACAACGTCCTCCCAACAAGTAACAGACAAAATAGGATTGTCTTTGAGAGAATCCAACAACTGCTTATGTTCATTGAACATCTTGCGCGACAGTTCCTGCAAATGGTCATTCACCTCACGAAAACGTAAAACCTCTTGCTCTGTAACATGCAGGCGGAACATCTTATCCATAATGAAATGACGGTCTGAAAGCAGATCTTCCACTTGTTCCTGCAATTCTTTCGTCATCATCCATCCTTGATTATCTATTATGTGGAGTATCTTATCCTCCACAAATCGGAGAGTGGCTTTTAGCTCTATCCACTCCTTGTTGTCTTTTAATGTATCCATCGTTATCTGCTTATTAGTTATTTAAAATGCTCCATAAGATAAGTCCTACTATAATCAAAATCAAAAGTAGTAGAGTCCATCGTAGTATTTTATGATGCGAGCCAGCCCAGCGTGCGGCCCTAAACATCCAATGATTATCGTTCAAGGTTCCGTTTTCATCATATATTCCCATATCTAAAATGCCGTTTTATCCTGTTGGCTCTTCAGTCTTTTTAATTATATGTTGCAAAGAAAACAAAGATCTCCACCAACTGGTGGCAGAGGTCTGAGAAATATACATATCAGGAAGTTTATTATTCAAGAGGGGTGTACTCTTTAACTATAAGATTCTGCATAATGAAGCTCTGACGTTCCATCGTATTATTTCCCATATAATACTTCAAAATTGTCTCTATTTGTTCGTCTTTGTCGATTTGTACCTGTTCTAATCTGATTTCAGGCCCGATAAAGGAGACAAACTCTTCTGGAGATATTTCGCCAAGTCCTTTAAATCTAGTTATTTCTGGTTCAGGCCCCAGTTCTGCAATCGCTTTTCGGCGTTCCTCTTCATTATAACAATACCTCGTAATATAGTCATTTCTGTTACCGTTTCTTAAATCTGCTTTCTCAATAATTTGACGATTCTTTATCTTTGTTCGACGGTTACGTACTCTATAGAGCGGGGTTTGCAGAATATATACATGGCCTTGTCTTACAAGTTCGGGATATATATGAAGGAAAAATGTGAGGACAAGCAGGCGAATATGCATTCCGTCATCATCCGCATCAGTTGCAATTATTATCTTGTTATATCTGAGTTTGTCAAGGCCAGACTCAATGTTTAGAGCTGCTTGCAACAAGCATATCTCCGCGTTTTTAAAAACTTGTGGCTTTGTTAGACCATACGTATTGGGAATTTTCCCTTTCAATGAAAATACAGCCTGCGTGTTCACGTCACGTATTTTTGTGATACTTCCACTTGCAGAAATGCCCTCTGTGATAAAGATACATGTCTCTTCCCTTTGTGGATTCTTAACATCGCAATAATGTATACGGCAATCGCGCAGTTTAGGATTATGAAGATTGGCTTTCTTTGTATGC
>CADCPZ010000007.1 GCA_902803475.1 uncultured Prevotellaceae bacterium | reverse complement strand
GTGGTTCATCGTGTCGTTGATGGTGTGCCACGTAGGACCGAACGAGCTTTGCTGACAGTCGGGGTAGTAGGGGATGATGTCGATGGTGGGGATTTGTGCCTTTTCGTTCAAAGGGATATGGTCGTCGGTGACTCCGCCACCAATGGTATTGGGGAAGTAGCTGCCGTAGCCTGCTGCCTTGGCTGCTGCCCACACTTTGTTGACGATGGCAGGTGCATACTGGTTGGACATATATTCCTTATAGAACTGTGCTCCCTCGCCACCAACCATATCGAGCAGGATGCCGTAGCGGGCTTCGTATCCTTTTGGCAGATTGGCTGCGAAATACTGTGCGCCGAGTGCCCATGTGTCGCCAGCAACATCATTTTCCCATTGTGGGGTGCCCCAGTCTTCTGCATCAAAGCAGATGAAGTCAACACCGAGGTCGCTTCTCAGGGCAACGGCAGCAGAATCAGTCGTGGTGCTGCCACCAGAAAGCTTCTGATTTTCATTGAGCAGGCGTGCCAGCTCGATCATGACTGCTATACCGCTGGCCCCATCGTTGGCAGCCATCACGGGTGTATGGTGATTCTTCTCATCGGGGTCGTTGTCGGCCCACGGACGGCTGTCCCAGTGGGCACATATCAGGATGCGTGTGGTAGCCTCCGGATTGTAACGAGCGATGATATTTGTTGCATGAAGCACGGTGCCGTCGTAGCCTTTCAGGTCGGCTTTCTGCGTCTGCACCTGACAGCCGTACTGCTTGAACTTTTCGATGATCCACTGTTCGCATTTATCGTGTGCCTCAGAGTTCATGATACGTGGTCCGAACTCACACTGTATCGCACAGAAGAAATAGGCGGAATCGGCATTGAACTCAGGTCCGACTGGCTCTTTCATGGCCAGCGTATCGCCATCGGTACTGCCGCGCTTCATATTGTTACAGGATGTGCTGCAACAGAGGAGCGCGATCAGGGCGATCGGTAATAAAAAACGGAAGGTTTTCATTTGTTTGATGTCGGTTTGATAGTAGTAGTGCGAAATTTGATTGCCTCGTTGACCAGCCATTGGAAGAGCGGCAGTCCGTCTTCGCCTAAGCATTCCGGATGCCACTGTACGCCTAAGATATGGTTGGACTCCGTGCTCTCCATTGCCTCGATGATGCCGTCAGGAGCCGTTGCCGTCACGCGGAAGCGATGGCCTGTGGTTTTTACAGCCTGATGATGGAAGGAGTTTACATAGAGTTTCTCCACCTTATTATATATAGAGGACAGGATAGAGTCTTTCGCTACGCTGACACTATGAGTCGTCTCTGAACGAGCAGCATCCTGCGTATGTTTGATAAAAGATCCTATATCCTGCATCACTTCCCCTCCCAAGGCTACAGCCAAGGTTTGAATGCCGCGACAAATACCCAGGATGGGAATCTGGCGGTTGTATGCCAACAACGTCAGCAGCAATTCCGGCAGGTCGCGTTCGGCATTGATATGATGCAGATTGGGTGACGGTTCCTCACCAGCCCACAGCGGATTGATGTCGGCACCACCCGACAGGAGCAGACCGTCGATGTGGTCAAGTGTGTTTAGGAGAACATCATGGTCGGCAACAGGAGGAATGAGCATCGGTACACCGCCTGCTGCCACCACCTGTGCGTAATAGGGTTTGTTGAGTGTGGTATCACCATCGTTGAAGTTTGCCGTGATACCAATAACTGGACGGCATTTCCCCTCTTTAGAAAGAGAGTAGATGCTGTCCAGTTTTGACTGTAAATCGTATTTCATAGATACAGTTACTGTACGATTAAGTTTTGTCGATTTTTACAGGAATTTCACGTTTGATGCTTTGTTCGAGAGAGATCAGCGTTTCTGTAGCAACCACACCAGGAATAGACTGTAGCTGTCCGTTCAGCAATTCCATCAGTTGCTCGTTGTCGCGTGCATAGAGCTTGGCCAGCATGGTATAGGGACCCGTCGTAAAATGGCACTCCACCACCTCAGGGATGTGTTCCATGCGTTCTACTACGTCCTTATACATATTGCCGCGTTCCAGTGTGATACCGATATAGGTACAGGTTCTATAGCCCAAGCTCTTGGGATTGATGTCGAAGCCGCTACCAGTGATGACACCGTCTTCTATCAGTCGCTGAACGCGCTGGTGGATGGCTGCACGTGAAACACCACATTCAGCAGCCACATCCTTGAACGGCACACGGGCATTCTTCGAGAGGATGCTGAGAATCTTTTTGTCAAGATTGTCTATTTTTTCCATTTCAATTGTGATTAATGTTATGGGTTGTTAGTTACAAATTGTCAGCAAAAATAAACAATTATGTGATATCCTGCAAATTTTTTCGAAAGAAAAATCGTTATTTCACCACTTCCACCTTGAAAATCAGGGTTGAATAGGGCTTAATGCTGCCTGCAGGACGACTGCCGTATGCCAAATCCTGGGGGATATACAACTCCCAGGTAGAGCCAGCCGGCATCATCGTGAGTGCTTCTGTCCATCCCTTGATAACCTGTGTAGGTTTGAACTCGTTGGTATCGGGAGTACGATTGTAGGAACTGTCGAAGACGGTACCGTCGATCATCTTTCCTTCGTATTTCACCTTGACATTGTCGTCAGGACCAGCTACCTTACCATTGCCTTGTACCAATACCTTATACTGTAGTCCGCTGGGCAATGTAACGACTCCTTCCTTCTTGGCATTTTCTTTCAGCCAGTTTTCGTTTTCTGCTTTATAGGCTTCTTCTTCAGCCTTCTTGACTGCTTCTTTTTCAGCCTTGCGTGCTTCTGTACGTTCCGTAAACAGTTTGCGGGCTGTGCTGTCATTGAAGAGTGTATTGTCTTTTGAGAGGGCATCGATGAAACCGCGGAAAAACAACTCCTGCTGAATAGAATCAGATGTGTGGGCAAAATCGTTGGAGATACCTGGCAGCATACGTGATTCCAGCATGTCGAGGATGTTGACAGCCGCCTTCAATGCATGGTAGTCATAGCTCTTGCGACGACCCAGGAAATCTTTGAAATAGTTGACAAACTGTGCCATCTCGTCAGGCTGGTCAAGCTGATACTGCTGAGCGAGATAACGGTCGAGACCTTCTGTGACAGCGTAGCCGGCGGCATAGCTTACAGAGTCGGATGGTGTGACGAGAACAACGGGCTTGTTGTCGGTCTTCTGTTTCTTGTCTTTCTTACTGCCACCGCCTGCAGTAGCAGTAAAGGCACCCGCCATGATGACGAGTGCCAGTAAAATTGTTTTCTTCATCTCTTATTTCTTTGGAGTGGATTCTGCTGGAGCCTGATTAGCTGCGTTTGGATTGGTCGGCATAGCGGGTGCTGCTACAGGAGCATCCTTGACATCAAGAACTTCAATCTTGAAGATCAATGCAGAGTTAGGCAGAATCTTGTTGCCGCTACCCTGCTCGCCGTATGCCTGTGCTGAAGGGATATATACTTCCCATGTAGAACCTACAGGCATGTTCAGCAGTGCCTGCTGGAAACCAGGAATAACCTGTGTGGGAGACATCTCGGCTGCCTCGCCACGCTTGTATGAGCTGTCGAAAACGGAACCGTCAACGGTCTTACCCTCATAGTTCAGTTTTACAATGCTGCTGGTTGTAGCCTTCTTGCCGTTGCCAGCCTTGATAACCTTGTAGTAAACACCATTGTTCAGTTTCTTGACATCCTTGTTCTGAGCGATTTCCTTCATGAACTTTTCGCTCTGAGCCTTGTTGGCATCCATCAGCTGCTGAACGACACCCTGGATGAGTGTCTGAGCCTGCATCGGATCCATCTTCTGAGCCTTGCTGTCGAAAACAGTAGCCAGACCTTCCAGGAACTTCTTGTCTGTCATCTTGCCCTTGTTGAGCATTTCGTACTTCTTGGCAAACTCACCAAAGCCGTTGCCCATCTTCAGACCCATATCGAGTCCCATGCAGTAAGCTTCTTTCTTCTCGTTGGAAGCATACTTCATTCCGTCTTTCACGCCTTTAAGGAACTCCTTGGCATCTGCTGAGTCGATACCCATGCTCTGAATGTACTGTGAGTTCAAGATACCCATTGCGAAACTTACTGAGTCGGCTTGATCTTTCAAGCTGACTTTCTTACCTTTGTTGCCACAAGCAGTGAATGCTACAGCAACGATTGCCATGATGGCAACGAATGTTAACTTTTTCATAATCCTATTTTAATTTGACAATTATATTATTTGACTATTTTACCTCGATCAGCTGTATTTTACAAATGAGAGCAGAGAAGGGCTTGATGTTGCCTGCCATGTGGACTCCATAGCCTTGTTGCCAAGGAATATAGACCTCCCAAATAGAACCAGTGGGCATGTGCACCAAGGCTTCTGTAACACCAGGAATGGTCTGATTGGCATGATCCGTAAACGGCTTGTTGTCTTTCCATGAACTGCTGATAACCTGTCCGTCGATAGTTTTCAGCTCCATATTGGCCACCACCGTAGAGGTGTCTCTGGGAATGACGCCGGCACCAGTCTTCACAGGAGTGTAGTATATGCCGTTGCGCAATTTGCTGATACCTTCAGTTTTTGCTTTATCGGCAATAAACTGTTCGCTCTGCGCTTTCCAATTTCCGTATTGCTCAATTAGTCTTCTGCCAAAAATCTCGTCGGATTTGTTGTCAACGAATGCTTTCACGCGGTTGTTTGCTATAGCACCGCGCTGGTTAGTGAGTCCGTCAAGGAGTCCAGCAATCAGCACCCTTTGTGAAAGACTCTGCGTAGAATCTCCCTGAAAGACGGCTTTATTGGCATTTTCCATCATCGATAATCCGTGCAGCACACCAAAGTAGAAAGCAAACTTCCGCTTGTCGCCGACAGATGCCATTCCTTCCTGAATGCCCTTGATGACCTCGCTGATGTCTTCCTGGTCGATATCGTGTTCACGTAAGAATACTTTCATATCCATACCGTTGAGCTTTCCTATCGCATAACTCAAGGAATCGACGTCGTTTTGTAAAACGGCATCTTGATGTTTGTTTTCGCAAGACATCACTAAGACGCTTGCTACGACCAAGAATATATATATCGCCTTTCTCATTACAGTAATCAAACCTATCTACTCCCCTCCATACAGGGAGGGGCAGGGGGAAGGTCTTTACACTACTTCTATCAATTCTACATCGAAGACCAATGCAGCAAACGGAGGAATGGATGCGCCAGCACCGTGCTCACCATAACCCAGGTTGTATGGGATGAAGAAACGGTATTTCGCGCCTTCCTGCATCAGTTGTACACCTTCTGTCCAGCCGGCAATCACCTGATTCAAACCGAACACAGCCGGTTCACCGCGCTGGATGCTGCTATCGAACATGGTACCATCGATGAGCGTTCCCTCATAGTGGCACTTCACACGATCGGTCGCCTTCGGACGCTTGCCGTTGCCTTCTTTCAGCACCTGATACTGCAAGCCGCTGGGCAGGGTAATGATGCCGTCTTTCTTTGCATTCTCAGCCAGGAATTTCTCGCCAGCTTCCTTCACTGCTTTTCCTTTCTCGGCTGCGGCAGCACGCTGCTTTGCTTCCTGCTGCTGGAAGAAACTGTTTACCAACTGCTGAGCCTCGCTGTCGGAAACCTGTAACGGCTGTCCGCCGATGATGTCTTTGATGGCCTGTGCGAAATCGTCGATATTCAAACTGTCGGCACCCATCTGCGACAACTGTCTGCCGATACCGATGCCCAATGCATAACTTAATTTGTCCATATTCAAATTCTCTTTTTCTTTGTTCAATGTTAAAAATTTCGTGCAAAGGTACTATTTTTCTCTGATAAGGTGCTCTTTATTGCAGAAAAATATCTATTTTTGTGCATTGTTAAACCTTTAGATATGAAGAAATTAGTATTCCTTACAGGTGCAGGCATGTCGG
>CADCPZ010000006.1 GCA_902803475.1 uncultured Prevotellaceae bacterium | reverse complement strand
TCCTGATGTCGAACTGGAGGTGTTCGTTCACGGTGCCCTCTGCGTCAGCTTTTCTGGTGTATGCTATGCCTCACAGTATTGTTTCGGGCGAAGTGCCAACCGTGGGGAATGTGCACAGTTCTGTCGGTTGAAATTTGACTTGAAGGATGCCAGCGGCAATATCGTAGAACATCAGCGTCATCTTCTTTCTCTGAAAGATATGTGCCGTTTAGATCATCTTGAAGAACTACTGGAGGCTGGAGCTGTCTCGCTGAAGATAGAAGGTCGCTTAAAGGATGTCGCCTATGTGAAGAATGTCGTTGCGGCCTATAGTCAGCGGCTTGATACGATTATCGCAAAGCATCCGGAATGCTATCAACGAGCTTCATTAGGACGCTGTACCTATCTGTTTACACCTGACTTGAAGAAAACCTTCAACAGAGGGTTCACAGACTATTTTCTGCATGCTACTCATTCGGCATCGGGTGAGTTAAAGGGGCGCCGGCCAGATATATCTTCATTCGACACACCCAAGGCGATGGGCGAATATGTTGGTCGGGTGAAAGAGATTCGCGGACGGATGTTTACCGTTGCCGGTACAGCCTCATTTGCCAATGGAGACGGTCTCTGCTTTTTCAACGACCACCATGAACTGGAAGGGTTCCGCGTCAATCGTGCAGAAGGCAATCATCTCTATCCGTTACAAATGCCACCGTCGTTGCGACCAGGTATGGGACTTTATCGGAATCAAGATGTGGCCTTCGAAAAGCTGATGGCTGGAAAGACCGCCGAGCGGAAGATACCTGTTCGTATGTGTTACGAAGCAATAGACAATGGTTTCCGTTTGACAACCAGTATGGTAGGCTTCTCGCAGAAAGGTGAGGCAACGGTGCTGTTTGATCACCAGCAAGCAACACGTCCGCAGGCTCCTAACATTCGTCAGCAGTTGGGTAAACTGGGTGAAACCCCTTTTGTGCTCGACAGTTTAGAAATCAAAGGTGATGCAGACCATTTCTTTATCCCCAATAGTTTATTAACGCAACTCAGAAGAGAGGGACTACCGTTGCTGGGTAACCAAAGTTTTTGTGAAGATTCCGACACACAAAGGATTTCGAAAACACTAGAAGACTCAGACAAATCGACAATTCCAAATACTGACGTAGAAGTGCGTTATCCTTATTTGTATAATATTGCCAATAAAGATGCCCGCTCATGCTATGAGCGTTTAGGGATGAAGCATATAACACCAGCATTTGAAATCTCATCAAATATCGAAAAACCTTTGTTGATGCAATGCCGGCATTGTTTACGCTACTCGTTGGGCTATTGTGTGAAGAATGGTGGGAAGAAACCTCTTTGGAAAGAACCGTTGTCGTTGGTATTGACTGATGGCAGAGCGTTTGAGTTGCAGTTTGATTGTAAACATTGTCAGATGAATGTGTATGGGTAAATACAAAATCTTTTTTGCGTATAGTCTTCTGGTACTTCTGCTGACCAGTTGTTATCGGGAACGCACATCATCACGTTTTCAAATGGAAGACACGTTGATGATTGCTGACACGTTGACAAAAGCAGAACAAGACTCGCTCACGTTTTTACATACCCACCACTATTCTGAGAATTTCAATTTTATTGTCCGCAGCGATTCCTTAATCCTCTTGCGTCAGTTGCCGTCAGTACCTTCCCCACAGCCTGTTTCCGATGAGGCGATTGTGCAAGTGATAGAAGAAACGGATTCCCTGCCGATAGACAGTTTTTCCGTTTATAAGAATCAGGAATTAGTAGTTTCAGATATTCATATTATACCAGCCGATAGTATTGATTCCGTATGGGTGCAAGTTGCTACAGAGAACTTTGAGTTTGGATGGGCACGCGAAAAAGTATTGTTGGAGCATGTAGATCCTAATGATCCCATCTCACAGTTTATTTCCACCTTCTCTGACGTGCATACCTTGATATTCCTCGTGATCATCATTTTGATAGGAGTAGGATATTTAATGCGGAAATTATTGAAACAAAATGCGAAGATAGTTCATTTCAACGACATCGACTCTTTTTATCCGATGCTGTTGGCTTTGATTGTTGCCGCTTCTGCAACATTCTATGCCAGTATTCAGATGTTTGCGCCCGAAGCCTGGCGTGCTTTCTATTTCCGTCCTTCGCTGAATCCATTCTCACAACCATTGTTGCTGTCCATCTTTCTCGCATCCGTATGGGCTATGTTGATTGTTGGTATTGCAGCACTTGATGATACGGTTCATCGTTTACGTTTTAACGATGCTGTACTGTATCTGTGCGGTTTGGCGGCTGTCTGCGCATTTAACTATATCTTGTTTAGTATCAGTACTCTATATTATATAGGTTATATCTTGCTGATAGTCTATATAGTCTTTGCTGTTCGCCTCTATATTGGTCGAAATCCTCATAAATAAGGATTGCATAAGAAATCGGTTCTTTGTACCTTTGCACCCGTAAAAAAAATGATTATGGGTATATTCAAGAAAATCGGAATGATGTTAGCTGTTATTTGTCTGATGCAGCTAACCGTAAAGGCTGAAGAAAAAGAAACAGGTAATATCGCTACATATACAATCTTTGCTGATTCTTCGCGAGTGTTTGATATAGAAGAGGTAGTTGTTGTATCACAACCGAAGGAAAGTTTTCGCTTGAGAATGCAACCGCTCAGTTCAACATCATTCTCCCAACAACAACTGACCAGTCTTGGTGTGCAAGACCTTCGTGAGTTGTCTGCCTATATCCCATCGTTTACGATGCCCAATTATGGTAGTCGTCTGACGTCATCCATTTATGTTCGGGGTATCGGTTCTCGTGTCAACAGTCCTGCTGTGGGTATCTACGTTGACGGAATGCCGATTCAGAACAAGTCAGCGTTCAACTTTCACATGTACGATATCGACCGTGTAGATGTGCTGCGTGGCCCCCAAGGAACTTTGTATGGTATGAATACAGAGGGCGGATTGATTCGTATGTACACGAAGAATCCTTTCGACGTTCAGGGTACTGACGTGAAAATCTCTCTGGGTTCCCATTTCTGGAGAAAGACAGAGGTCAGTCATTATCAGAAAGTCAACAACCGGTTTGCATTCTCTTTGGCGGGATTCTATGACGGTCAGAATGGGTTCTTCAAAAATACCTATGATGGTAGTCGTGCCGACGATTTCAATGAGGCTGGTGCACGTGCCCGTTTCCTGTTCCGTCCGAACGATCGTTTGCAGATGGAGTGGGTGAATGACTACCAGTATGTCAACCAGCATGGCTTTCCTTATGGTTTGTTGAATATCGATACCCAAACGGCTGAGGCTCCACAGATGAATGTGCCTGGCTTGTATCGTCGCAATCTGTTGAATACAGGTTTTCATCTGAATTATACCGGTCGTTGTTTTGACTTCACGTCAACCACCACCTATCAGTTTCAGAAAGACTATATGCAGATGGACGTTGATTACACCGCGTTGGATAAGACATGGATAGAACAGCGACAATTGAAAAACGGCTTGACACAGGAGTTTGTGCTCAAGAGTCGAGACAGCCGTTTCTGGCATTGGACATCTGGCGTCTTCGGTTCGTATGAGTGGTTGAAGACAGTTGCACCCGTCCATTTTGGAAACGATATCATCAATCCGATTGTCAACAGTATCTATACGGCGATGTATAATGCGATGCTCCGTCGGTTTACCCCAGAGCAGATAGAACGGATGGGTGGCATCTCTATGTCGGGCATGATGGATGTGCCAGGTTTGTTCCATACACCTACTACCAACCTGGGCGTATTCCACGAATCCAATTTCCAGCTTACCGATCGTCTGACTGCAACATTCGGTTTACGCTACGACTATAGTCATGTGCAGATTGACTATGAAACTTCTGCCATCATGGCCATTACTGCCAATGTCTTTGGCGTGACACAAACCAATGCGCTCACCTCTTTGCTGGATCATCATGCTCACGACCATTTTAATCAGTTACTTCCCAAGTTTGGTATCAACTACGTGATTGACCGACACAACAGCAATCTCTATGCTTCTGTGAGCAAAGGCTATCGCGCTGGCGGCTATAATATTCAAATGTTCAGCGATATCCTGCAGACAGAATTCAACAATCCGGAGAATCGCAATAAGGTCATGAGGCAGAGTTACGACATTCCTCATACCGATGAAGACTACCAACGCATCAATCATACCATATCTTACAAACCCGAAACCAGCTGGAATTATGAGGTGGGTGCTCACCTGAACCTCTTCGGCAATGCCATGCATGCAGATTTTGCAGCATACTACACGCAGATTCGTAATCAACAGTTGTCTGTGATGGCAGGCAACTATGGCTATGGGCGGGCGATGGTTAATGCAGGCAAGAGTTACAGCTGTGGTATCGAGGCAGCCTTGCGGGGCAATATGATTGACAATCATTTGAATTATGCTTTGAGTTATGCCTTCACACATGCAGCTTTCAAGGAATATATCGATGAGGAAACTTTGGATGACGGTTCGACCATTGTGGTAGATTATAAGGATAAGCATGTGCCATTTATTCCTCAGCACACGTTTGCTGCTTCTGCCGACTATCGTTTCGATCTTGCTATGCAGCATTTCCGTTCCATCGTTCTGGGCGTAAATGTCACAGGACAAGGTCCCACTTATTGGGATGAAGCTAACTTTGCAAAAGAAAACGTATTCGCTTTGTTGGGTGCGCATGCTGATATGAATTTCGAATTTTCATCTTGCCGTTTCTTGCTTTCCTTATGGGGACGCAATCTGACAAATACGAAGTATAATGTCTTCGGCTTTCCCATTAATGGTCCTACCTCTGCGCATTTTGCACAACAAGGAAATGGAATTCAAGTGGGGGTTGATGTGAAGTTGCATTTCTGACTAAGCCCCCTAACTTAGGGGACTAATTTTTTGGTATTTCTCTCGTTTTTTGTAATTTTGCAGCGAGATGAAGAAACTGCGATATATAGGCTTAACAGACCAGCAAGTACTGGAAAGCCGAACACAATACGGAACGAATGTGCTTACACCAGTTGCAAAGCAACCTTGGTGGAAGAAGTTTGCTGTTAAGTTTTGCGATCCGCTTATCGTCATCCTTCTTATTGCAGGTTTCTTGTCGATAGGTATTTCCTGTTATGAATATTGGGGCTTAAACGGAAGTTCGGAAGTTTTCTTCGAACCTGTTGGTATTTTTATAGCCATTATCCTTGCTACAGGATTGGCATTCATATTTGAATATCGTGCAGACAAGGAGTTTGCTTTGCTGAACCAAATCAACGATGAAGAGTCGGTGACCGTCATTCGTGACGGCCATATTCGTCAGATACCCCGCCGCGAAGTGGTTGTCGGCGATATCGTGATGCTCAGCACAGGTGAGGAAGTACCGGCTGACGGTCGCCTGTTGGAATCTACAACCTTGACTGTTGATGAGTCAACACTGACGGGTGAACCGCTGTGTCACAAGAGTGAAAATCCTGCTGATGCTGATGAGGCCGCAACCTATCCCACCCATCAGGTGCTGAAGGGCACGAAGGTAATGGAGGGACACGGCGTGTTCCAAGTGGAACGTGTCGGTGATGCGACAGAGAGCGGAAGGGTGTTTACGGCTGCCCAGATTGATGATGGCGTCAAAACCCCGCTGGACGAACAGATGCAGCGTTTGGGAACGCTCATCTCCCGTGCCAGCTATACGGTAGCAGGCTTGGTCGTTGTGGCGCGCTTGGCGTTTTTCTTTATTACCCAACATCCAACACCCATCACCCAACACCTTTTGCCCCTTCTTACGTACTTCCTCCAAACCATCATGATTGCTGTTACGCTCATCGTTGTGGCTGTGCCCGAAGGTCTTCCGATGGCTGTCACGTTGAGTTTGGCATATAGCATGCGGCGGATGTTGAAAACGAAGAATCTGGTTCGTAAGATGCATGCCTGCGAAACGATGGGTGCAGCTACCGTTATCTGTACCGACAAAACGGGTACCCTCACACAGAATAAGATGCAAGTGGCGGAAGTATTCACTACTCAACCTGCAACCCTCAACCCTCAACCCTCAACCTTCAACCTTCTCCATCTCAATATGTCTGTAAACTCCACCGCCCAATTAGATGACGACGAAGTTATTGGCAATCCGACAGAAGGTGCGCTGCTCCTTTGGCTGAAAGGGCAGGGGATTGACTATCAGCAACTACGCGATGAGTCGGTAGTGATTGAAGAAACTCCTTTTACCACCGAGCGCAAATATATGACGACGGTGGTAAGGAGTAAGGATGAAAGGGGAAAGGAGGAAATTCTTCATTTAACAAAGGGCGCTCCTGAAATCGTGATGGATATGTGTGAGATGACGGATGATGAACGCAAGGCATACGAAGAGAAACTGTTGGATGATCAGTCACGTGGCATGCGTACGCTGGCTTTTGCATGCAACAAAAAGATGCAGGCTATTGTGGCCATCAGCGACCCTGTTCGTGAGGATGTTCCTGCGGCTGTTCAGGAATGTCTCGATGCAGGTATCGACATCAAAATTGTCACGGGCGATACTCCGCTTACAGCTCTTGAGATAGCACGTCAAGTGGGATTGACCGCTAATCCTCAAGCCATCATTAACGGCTCTGAACTGGAGGCTCTCACAGACGAGGAATTGCGTGAGCGGGTGAAGGATCTGAAGATTATTGCCCGTGCCCGTCCGATGGATAAGAAACGACTGGTTGAGGCTTTGCAGGCAAATGGTGAAGTAGTTGCTGTCACAGGCGACGGAACCAATGATGCACCAGCGTTGAAGACGGCTCACGTGGGACTCTCTATGGGCGACGGTACGAGTGTGGCGAAGGAAGCGTCTGATATCACTATCATCGACAATTCTTTCTCATCGATAGGCCGTGCTGTGATGTGGGGACGTTCGTTGTATCGTAATATCCAGCGATTCATCCTCTTCCAGCTGACTGTTAATGTGGTGGCTTGTCTGATTGTGTTCCTCGGAGCCTGCTTCGATACCCAGTCGCCGCTTACTGTTACCCAGATGCTATGGGTGAATCTGATTATGGACACCTTTGCGGCGATGGCGTTAGCATCCTTGCCCCCAGCCCCACAGGTGATGAAATTCAAGCCTCGCAACCGCTCAGCCTTTATCATCAGTCATCCGATGCGAACATTCATTTTGGGAATGGGATTGGCATTTACGGCAGTTCTGATGGTGATGCTTATTTGTTATGAAAAATCAGGAGGACTGACAGCAGAACGGTTGAGTATCTTCTTTACCGTCTTTGTGATGTTGCAGTTCTGGAATCTCTTCAACGCGAAAGCCTTTATGACGGGCGAGAGTGCGCTGAAGAATATGCGCCACAGCAAGGAGTTCTTGTTCATTGTGCTGCTGGTGTTCTTTGGTCAGATACTGATTGTGCAGTTTGGCGGTCGCATGTTCAACGTCGTGCCCTTGTCTTTGACAATGTGGCTGACGATTATTGCCGCAACTTCTCCTGTATTTATAATAGGTGAATTGGTTAGAATGATAAAGAAATAAGAACGATGATACAAAAACTAATTTTATTTTTCTCCGTACTGATGGTAGCTGGCAGCCTGTCAGCACAAGATTTAACGAATGATTCCACAGGTTTAGAACAAACTCCTGATGCGAAAGATGAGAAGAAGTCAAAAACCAAAAAGGAGCGAATCGACAGTTTGCTTACGGCCAAATACTATAAGGTCAGGTATGATACCGCTTATATCATTCGTCCGATGGGGAAGATTACGCTGAAGGTGCGTACCAATTTCTCTGGTTCTTCCTTCAATACTGAAGGTAATATTCAGCATATACCCGTTACGGCCGACCTGTCAACAAAGACGAGAGTAACGTTCAGTATCGGCGCCAGTTATAGGGGGCTTGCTGCAAGTATTGCGTTCAATCCCTTCAAACTCAAAGGTGAAAGCAAAGACTATGAGTTAAACATCAACTTCTACAACAACCGCTGGGGAGTAGATGTTTCCTATCAGGATACGAAAACGCTTTCAGGAACGATTCTGGACGGCGACCATAACACGTATCATCTGATGAAGGATATGGTGAAAATGAAAATATGGCACATCAATGGATATTATGCTTTCAACCATCGCCATTTCTCATATCCTGCTGCCTTTACACAGTCGTTTATTCAAAGACGCTCGGCTGGTTCGTGGTTGGCTGGCCTCTCCTATATGGGAGGTAGCATCAAAACGACGCTCAACATCCCTGAAGATGCCCCACAGCTGCGAGAGCACGTCGGCTATTTCTCTATTGGTGGAGGTTATGCCTACAACTTGGTTGTTGCCAAACATTGGTTGTTCCACATAACGGCTTTGCCCACATTGGTCGTTGGCAATTATTACAATTTGCGAGTCAACGACGAACGGCGCGATATGAAAACCAAGTTTCCTGATTTCATCCTGATCGGTAGAGCCGCTATTGTCAGAAATTTCAAGAAATGTTTCGTAGGAGCCAATCTTGTGGTTTTCCATTCCATTGTCGATAGCGAAAATCTTGACGTAAACTATTGGCGTTGGCGTGCCCGTCTGGTCTTCGGATACCGCTTCTGATTCAGTCATTTGAGACAAGTACCGTACAATGGTAGCAGTAGTACCAAGCTTTGGTACAAACAGTACCAGGCTTTGGTACTGTCAGTACCACATTGTGGTACCGATTTGGTACTTTAATCATTGAAGGCGGTACTCATTCTACATGAAATTTTAAAAGTGCTGCAATTTCTGCCATTTCTGTCATATTTCTGCCACTTGTAACATCTTGTATATCAACGACTCTTGCAGAAGTGGCAGAAATTGCAGCAGTTTTAAAAATACTAGTTTTCAAACCTGTTCTTTCCCTTTTATTGTGATAACTCACCTTTGCTTAAACCACGAGCAGCTACCTGATGACGAGGCATAGATATGACCGTCATTCTGCCACAGGGACAGATACTGTCTTAAAAAACAAATTTTGAAGAGTACAAATAGATAATTTTAACTTTATTTGTCCATATAGAATCTA
>CADCPZ010000005.1 GCA_902803475.1 uncultured Prevotellaceae bacterium | reverse complement strand
TATGGATGGAGGCCAGCACCACGAGCGGGTCAAACTTCTCGACCATCACTTCGGTACAGCCGTGCGTCAGACAGTTCATCGTGGCCAAGACCACACCGAAGCAGTGGAACAGCGGCACACAGACGCAGAGTTTGTCGTCTTGGGTAAAGCCCATGTTCTCGCCTGTGAAGTAACCATCATTGCTGATACCATAGTGCGTCAGCATCACACCCTTGGGAAATCCTGTCGTTCCGCTGGTATATTGCATGTTGCACACATCGTGGCAGTCCACCTGGCTCTTCATCTCCTGAAGGGTCTCATCTTCGATGTTCTGTCCCAGCAGCAACAGCTCGGCCGTATTGAACATACCGCGATACTTCTCCATACCTATATATACTACATTCTTCAGGTAAGGGAACTTTTCGCTGTTTAAGTGTCCGCGTTCACAAGTCTTCAGCTCTGGCAGCATGGTATAGGTCATATCGACGTAGTTACAATCCCATGTTCCATCGGTGATACAAAGTGTATGCATATCAGAGTCCTTGCAAAGATACTCCAATTCGTTCTGTTTGTAGCTGGTATTTACCGTCACCAGCACAGCACCAATCTTCGCCGTCGCATAGAGGAACGTCAACCAATCAGGTACATTTGTTGCCCAGATACCCACGTTTGACCCTTTCTTCACACCGATAGAGATCAAACCTTTGGCCAGGTTGTCAACACGCTCATTGAACTGTGACCAGGTGAATCGAAGGTCGCGATCTGAATAGACGATATACTCTTTGTCAGGTGTTGTCTCAGCCCAGTACTCCAGCCATTCGCCTAATGTCCGTTCCCACAGCTGGTATCCTTCCGAACCTGTCTCTGCAGGGTAGGTTCTATCAGGCAACGGTCTGCCTGCCATATCTAATCTTACGTTCTTTGTTTCCATTCTTTTATTTATTTCTGAGTATTCTGAGTAATCAGAACGGAATATACACCACAGCGAGAATCTTCGCACACTTGCCAGGTGCTCCATGAACATGATGCTTGACAATGGAGTCGTAGAAGATGCTGTCGCCTTCATGCAACTGGTAGGTTTCCTTGCCATAGACAATCTCTACCTCACCCTGCATGACATAGATGAACTCCTCACCTTCATGACTGGAAAGTTGGAATTGCGGATCCTCATCTGGATTGATGTCGATGACAAACGGCTCCATGTGGCGACCCGCCTTCTGTTGTGCCAGCGGGTGATACTCCATGTGTTTGCGGGCATCGGAAGCACCGTTCGAGAAACTGATACTCGTATCACTCTCGCGGTCGGCAGCGCGGCAGACAACAGGCCCCAGCGCATCGCTGTCGTCCATGAAGGTGCCCAGTCGTACGCCTAAGGCACGAGCTATCTTGATCAGCGGCCCCAACGAGGGAAGGGTCTGCTCGCTTTCAATCGCATTGATCTGTTCAACTGTAAGTCCGCTGCGTTCTGCCATCTCCTCAATGGAGATATTCTTTGACTCACGAAATCCTTTAATCTTATGTCCTATGATGGTGTTCTTTTCCGACATAATACTACCTTTTTTATCGTTTATATTTACCTATTATATCATTCCATTCAGTTATCAGGGCGCAAAAGTACAATTATTTTTCGAAAAAACCGCCAAAATATAGAAAATAGTTACAAAATTTCCACTTTTTATAACAATAACAAAGAGAAACCGCTCAATTTGATGTTTGCCGTGTTGAAGACTTTTCGCTGAAGAAAAAAGGGGGTTCGCTGAAAAGATTTTGCAGACGGGGCAAGGAAACCGTAATTTTGTGAGCGAAAAATATTGTAACATCAAACCATAACAAACAGTATGAACAAGAAGATTTATTATTTTAGTATGCTACTGTGTTTCTCAATGGTTGCGGCATGTAGTGGTGATGATATCGTATCTGATTATTCCGATAACGACGACAGCGGCATCATATCAGGGGATATGGTGACGTTCAGTGTGCCAGACGTCAGTAGCTTCACGATTACCCAAAACTCGACTCCAATGGGTGAAACGGCAACCGAACCAACAGAAAGGACGCAGAGCGTGACGATTACCTTCAAGGCTGACGGTACGGCAGAGAGTTCGAATACAGAGCTGGCTACGACAAATGGTCAGACTGTGACGGCAAGCACCAGCGGAGTGAACTATATTCTGACGGGTAGTACGGCTGAGGGTTCATCAGCTGCTTTTAATTATAAAGGTACAGGCGACTGCACGATCACTCTCAACGGCGTTAGCATGAACACGACGGCGAAGGCTATTGGAGCTACAAAAGGCGGTCATGTGGAACTGGTTGTGAAGGGCACCAACACCATTACCTCAACAGCGAAGAAATCAATTGAGGTGGGCGACGATACGGAAGGCGCAGAGATATACCAGAAACTGGATATCTACGGCGACGGTGTTCTCAACGTGGCATCATCGTCAAAGGGTGCCATCAGTTCTACCGATGCAATGACGGTGAACAAAGGGGTGGTGCTGAATATCACCATCGGAAGCGATGCCACAGGTAAGAAGGGATTGAAGAGCGACACTTCGATTGAATTCAAGGGTGGACGTACAACCATCATCAACAACGCTCCAGCTGAATGGGATACCGACGAACTGGAGTATTCTGTTGCAACATGCGTGAAAGCGCCTACAATCACCGTGAGCGGCGGAACCGTTCAGTGTCTTGCCACAGGCAATGGCGGTAAGGGTATTCGTGCTGACGATACGATGACAGTCAGCGAAGGCAGCGTGGAAGTTATCACTACGGGAAAGAATCTGGTGTACTACAACAATGCCGACAAGGTGGTGGAACTGGCGCAGTTAGACAGCTACAGTAACTATGAGGACGCCAACCCCAAGGGTATTCACGTGGGAGATAAGGACAACGGTACGGGCGACCTGACCATCAACGGTGGCTCGGTGAAGGTGAGGGCAGTGAATTCAGAAGGTATTGAGAGTAAGATGTATCTCACTGTTACTGGTGGTACGGTAGCCTCATACGCTGGCGACGACGCTATCAATGTGGGTATATCGTCGGAAAACAACAAGGGGAATACTTATGCCGGCAAAGGAAAGGTTGCAATAAAAGGCGGAACAGTATATGCATGCAGTACAAGCAACGACGCTATTGATGCCAATGGAACTATTTCCATCAGCGGAGGTGTGGTAGTGGCTTGCGGCGACCTGGCACCAGAAGACGGATTCGATTGTGACCAAAACTCGTTTGCTATCACCGGAGGCTATGTGATAGGTATGGGTGGCAGCACCTCATCGCCAACGGAAAATGCATGCTCGCAGTCGTCGCTGATTACATCGTTGTCAGGTGTTTCCGAAGGCAACACGCTGTCGCTGCAAATTGCAGGTACGACCATCTTACAAGCTGAGATGCCGCGCACCTACAGTAGCGCCACACTGCTCATATCTGCACCCGATATGCAGAAAGGAAGAAGCTACGCTATACTGAAGAATGGTTCTAGCATCAATAGCGGAACACTAAGCTCATCGGCGTACGTGAACGGTTCTTCCACAGGTGGTGGTCCTGGCGGTGGTCCTGGTGGTGGTCCTGGTGGTGGATTCTAAACCATACTTTTGTACCCGCTGAAGTCAGAAGCCGCGAGGAAATCTTATAAGAGGATGCACCCAACAAGGGAGTGCATCCTCTTTTCTGTGTGTAAACGCTATCGCGAGTGTCGGTATGCAGGCAATAGCGATATGGGGTTATTGAATGATATTGAACCCATAGGGACTCATGCCGATTTCCTTTCCCTCAATCTCCACGACAACATATTTTGGTCCTTTGTTAATGCCCACGATGACCTCCTTGCCCATATAGGTACGGGAGAAGACGAGCACATCGTCGGTGACCTCCAATTGTTTATAGTCGCCATAGAGGAGCGGCATGCTGGTACGACGCTGATGGATGAGCTTTTCCACTTGTCCGCGCAGCCACTGCTCATGATTGGTGAGTCCGTCAAAGCGCATCATACGACGGTTGTCGGGGTCGTTGGCGCCGCACTGTCCGTACTCATCACCCTGATAGATACAAGGAACACCAGGAATGGTGAGGTTCAGCACCTCTAACAGCAAGGCTTTCTTAAAGGCTATCTCCTCGCGTTCGGCATTGCCATCGGCAGTGACACCAATCTTGCGGTTCCAACCTGCATCCTTACCGTCTTCATCCCAGCCGACAGCACCGCCTGCCAGCGAAATAAAACGAGTCTTATCATGGTTGCCGGAGATATTACCCATCGTGTGGTGTGCTCCATAGGAAGCCAGCGACTCATCGATGACGTCAGCCAGTCGCTTCATTGACTCGCCTTCTTTGCCCAACACCTCGATGGCTGTATGATAGACATTGAAGTCGAACTGTGCATCCAGCATACCTGTCTTCACATAAGAGCCGATGAGTTCATTGTCACCGTAGGTCTCGCCAATCATCCACAAAGATCGGTCAGGGAAACGGCTTTTCATTTTGTGGGTAAACATGCGCCAGTAGTTCAATGGGATATGCTTGCACGCATCGTGGCGATAACCGTCGAAATCGTAGTTTGCCACCCAGTAGATGGCTGTATCGGTCATCGCCTCACATACCTCCTCGCGCTCCAGATCGAGTGTGGGAATATGCTTGTCAAACCATGTGGTGAGGCGAGCCTCGTCCCAGAGTTCGAAGTTGCGGCGCCCGTCAGGAAGGATACTGTCTGTAATCCAATCGGGATGTGCTTTCAGCGTTGGCGAGTTGATGTGCATGTGATTGGCCACATAGTCGAGGATGACATTGATATCATGCTCATGAGCTGTTGAAAGCAGTTCCTTGAGTTCAGCGTCCGTGCCCATACGGTCGTCAATTTTCGTATTATAGATAGGCCAGTAGCCATGATAGCCAGAGAACTTCGTATCGGGATTGTGATACTGTCCCCAGGCATCTTTCGGATTCTGCGTGATGGGCGATATCCAAATCGTGTTGACACCCAGACTGTCGAAGAACCCCTCTTGAACTTTTTTCGTGATGCCTTTCAGGTCGCCACCCATATAATCGACACGCGGATCAACATCAGGGCGCTTCAGCGGAGCATCGTTGGCGGTGTTACCGTTGTAGAAGCGGTCAACCATCAAACTGTACAACACTTGTGTGTGGGCATCATGACGACTAAGCAACTTCGCATCCTCAACCGGTTTGCCGTTTTCTAACGGTATCAGCAGGTCGTTGAGCAGCGCAGTATCATTCATGGCATAGACACGGAGGTAGCTGCGGCCTTTCTGTTTCGGCAGGCTATTCAAGTCGATACCATAGGTTCCATCCAGTTTCAACAGACTATTCTGTCCTTTACCAGTTTTAGCTGCCATGGGTTTCATCGCATCGTCAGGAAGTTTCTTATTCTGTACAAAGCAACTATACTGAAAGATATGCTCCTTGTTGTCGGGTTTCACCTGTAACTTTCCGTCCTTGATTCCAGCTGTTGTCAGTCCCTGTACCACTGATATCTTCGGCAAAATGGGGATATCCACTTGCTCGTTGCCCTTTCCGATGCTTAGAACACCAATGGAAGCCCACTCCGACCTCTCCCCTGATGGGGAGTCTTTTTTCGTGACGAGTAGCAGTCGTTGGAAATCGTTGTCAGTACGAATGATGCTGTATCCATCGGTCACACGTACATCACTTAGCTTTTGCAAATCAACACTCGGCAGGTAGTCGGTAAGATAGACCTCAGTGGTATCGCCGGTCTCCCGAATCGGGAGAATCGGTTCGCCCATTGCCACGCGTTTCAATTCTTTATTCCCGCTACAGCCACACAGCATAACCACAGCGAGCACTAACATCAGGTATTTTTTCATCGTTTTCAAGTTTTAATGACTTGATTAAAAAAGAGGACGTGCCAATTTGTTGACACATCCTCTTTTATTATAATAATTGGGAATTAGTTTGCTGGTGTAATCGTTGCGTAAGAATTACCGTTACACTTCAGGTAGAGTTCAACGTGAACAGCACCTCTAACGGTAGGTGTGATGTTGTCGTTGCTACCATTGACAATATTGTCAAGTGTACCACCAAAGTTACCATCGGCATCACCCCAGTTACCGTTACCACGGAACTTGAAAGCACCTGTATTGTTAAACGTTACGTTAGCTTCCCAGCAATTCTTCTGAAGATTGTAGGTCATGTGAGGACCATTGCTCCAGTCTTCGCCGCCTGCAACACCATCACCAACCATGTCGATGAACTCAATCTTGGTGAGTGAGTAGGTCATTGCGGCTAAGTCAACATCTACTACGTAGAAGCCCGCCGCTGCATTGAGATTTCCAGCTTGTTCTGCCAATGTGCCTTCTGAACCGCCGCTACCCCAATCTGGAGCATCCCATGTGTTCTCATGACTACGGAACTTGAATTCTCCATTGATATAATAGAATCCCTGATACTTGCCGTCGAAATTAGGACCATAGCATGGGAATCCAGTGCTCCATGACGTTCCATTGACGTTACCTATTGCATAGATATACTCATTGAAGTTCAGCGCCTCCAGTTTGTAGGTATAATCCATCATGTTGATGGTCATACGGTAGATACCAGGAGCCTCAATCTTACCAGCCTGCGGATTGTTTGTAACAAGGGATCCTTCAAATGAAGTATCGCCATCGATTGCCGTTCCGACAACACCCTTACCGTCATCACCAGTCTTCCAGAATTCTCCATCGTAGTTGTTCTTCGGGATAATCTTCCAGAACTGGTTTTCAGCTGTTGTAGTGAATACAATCTGGAACTCAGGATTGTCGTAAACGTCACCATCGCCTACGTGGTTGAATGGCAGCGCACCATCCTTGTTCCATCCTGCGAAGTCACCAGTGAGGTAGTAGCCTTCATCAATGAATGGAGCAACCAATGTTACATTAATCGTAGAGGTAGCCACATTCTTAACACTCACCCCAGCAATGGTGGTATAACCGGCAATGTCGAGAGGAATGTCGTGTGGCGTTGGAGCCTTTCCGTACAATGATTCAACGGCAGCCTTCAGTTCTGCAGCTGTTACGTAGCCATTTTCGTCGGTAAGCAGTTCTGCACTCTTGCTCTTGTCGTCGTTGTAGAGTGTTACTCTATACTCAGTTACAGCACCCGTCTCAGCTGTAATCGTAGGAACGAAGAGCTGTATGGTGGTGTTGTCAAGGTCGGAGATGTTGGCATAGTCAACGGCAGCAGCCTGGCCAACCGTCATTTCCACTGTCTTGGCATCTTCAGGGTCGTTGCTCTGCGGCTCAAGCCAACCCGGAACATCATCGGAGCAGCTTGCTAATGCAAACACAAGCCCCATTAAATATAATGCTTTTTTCATGTCAATTCTTATTATATATGTTTTTGGATTTAGTCTGTGAGGATTCGAATCCCCCACAGACTATATACACATCATATTACTGTTTTGTAAGAACAACCTTGTTGTTGCCTTCGTAAGTGATGAAGAGTTGTACCTTATAGGTGCCTGCCTCGGCAATTGTGAGGTTCTTTCCACCATTCTGGGTCAGGTTCGAGAAGTCGGTGTCGCTATCGGTACCGCCCCAGCTGGTTGTCCAGTCGTTGTTCATACGGAACTTCATCTCACCGGCAGTCAGAGCTGTCGTTACCTCCCAAGCACCAGTTTCGCTGTTATACGTCAATTGAGTATCTGTGTCCCAGTTTCCATTAACAGTACCAATGATGGAGATGCTGTTAACAGCAGTGATGCTCCATTTCATGGTTTCCATATCAACATCTATCTGGTAGAAACCTGCAGGCTTAGCATCGTCAGGGAAGCTCTTGCCAGAATCATTACAGTCTTCTTCACCCTCAGTAACGAGGTCGCCGTAGCTACCGTTCGGATCTTGGCCGAAGTCATCGTTCCAGTTGTCTTGGTTCGGACGGAACTTGAATCCGCCGTCAAGCCAGTTGTAGCACTGGTATTTACCATCGAGTTCCGGACCACGCAGAGTGACAGGATCAGTCCAACCGTTGAAGTTACCCATCATATAGATAAACTCTGCATAAACCTTAGCCTCTACGAATGTAGGAATAACGGTCAGCTTAATCGTGTTAGAATAGACGGGCTGCATTTCAGAGAACTCTGACTTCATGCGGATATATACATCCTGCTGGGCTGGTACATCATCAGATGACTCCCATTTGGCAATCTTGACGATGGCAGCAGCCAGCTGGTTCTTCAGCAGGTCCATGTTGCATACCGATACAGAAGAATTCAGTTCTACATAGTCGCACTTGGTCTCACCTGTTTCATCGGCATCTTCTTGAGCTGAGGAAATTGTGAAATTGCCTGTCAATGAAATCTGTGGAATATAATTTGCTGCCACAGGGAAACCACCATAATCAGGCTGTGACCATGTGAGCCTAATATAATCAGTTGTTTCCAGATCGATAAGCGACGATGCGTAGGACGGCGTATTCAGCACAAACGAAGTAGGCTGCGTAATCGTCGGGTTTCCGTCGCGGTCTTCGTCACATGCTGTGAAGAGACAAACGCTGCACAGCAGGAACAATACGGACTTTATAATCTTTTTCATGTTGATTCTTATTTAAATAATGTGATAAAGGTTGAATTAGTAACCCGGATTCTGTACCAGATTGCCGTTTACAGAGAGGTCGCTTGCCGGCAGCGGCATGATGTTGCGATAAGCATCAAAGTTGCGTCCGGTAGCAGTGCCGCCCTTCCAAGTCCAAACGTAGTCGGCATTGGTGCCGCCATACTTTCCATAGCGAATCAAATCGACGCGGCGCTGTCCTTCGAAGTAGAACTCACGAGCACGCTCGTCGAGGATATCTTGCAGACTGTATGAAGACTTCGTAGCGGCATGTGAACGCATACGCAGCTGGTTGATGTAGCTGGCTCCTTCAGAGGTCGTCGTACCTCCATTCTGTCGTGCTGTAGCCTCAGCGTAGGTCAAATAAGCTTCGGCTGCACGGAAGAAGAAGAAATCGGTGTCGGGGAAGTCGGTGCGGGTTGCTGTACCACCGCTGGCATAGATGTTGTTGAACTTACATACAGAGAATCCCTGTGTGAAGGTGTAAGGATCATCGATTTCCAGCGTACGGTCCTGACCCCAGAACAGGGCGCGGTCGTCACCGGCAACTACTGGCATATCAGCACTGGTTATGTTGGGCGCATCATTGTTCGGGAAAAACATGCCAACCAACTCCTTATGTGCGCGGTTACCCTGCCAGTTTCCGTTGGTACCGTTGCTGGTCATATCGTCTTTCCAGCAGCCTGCCATTAGGAAGAAAGTACAACCGTATCCAGCGGTCTTGTCACCCTGCTGCAGGATGGGGAAGATAGCCTCAACAGAAGAACCATTCTCGCCATTGTCGCCCATAAACAGCTGTGCATAAGCGCTGTAACCATTCTTTTCACTGTTGTAGAGCTTGTAAGGAGAATCGATAACCTTCTTGGCATATTCAGCAGCCTTTGCCCACTGGGGAGTGCCAGTATAAACTTCAGCGTTTAAGTAAAGACGTGAGAGCAACATCCATGCTGCTGCTTTATCTACACGACCATAGTTAGCATCGGTAGAGGTTTTGGCTTTCGGCTCGCTTAGGTTTGGTTCAATCTCTAAAAGTTCTTTCTCTAACCACTCATACATTTCAGCCTGAGTCTTCTGCTGTGGCAGTTCAGGTGTAACGGCTGTTGCCAAAGGAATGTTTCCGAAGGCATCCATAGCCAGATAGAGTTGCAAAGCACGCAAGAAACGGATTTCTGCAGTTTGGGTGGCATCTACATCGGCAGCAGCCTCTAAGTACTGGTTGCAGATAGAGATGCCGAAGTACAGACGGTTGTAGTAGATGCTTACCATCATGTTGGAAGCATCCTGCTGGTTCACGTTCAGAGTGGTAACACCAGGGTCAGAGCTCCAGGCGCAGATGGCTTCGTCGGTTCCCAGACAGTTGATATTGAACAACTGACGTACCAAACCGGCAGTACCAGGATCTTCGGCTGCAATATTAGAACTGCCTGGTCCATCGCCCTCCAAGGCGAAGTTGGAGTAGCACATGTTGAACAGCGAAGACGCATTAAGCTCCGTGTTCTTATTGGGGTCGATAGGCGTCACGTCCAAGTCGCTTGTACATGACGTTGTTCCGAAGGAAAGCAGCAGGGCTGCTATCGGAGCAATTATCTTGATATATTTTTTCATGACTATATGCTATTTTAATAGTTGCTTAGAAATTAGAAATTGAGGTTCAGACCCAAGATGAAGGAACGTGAACGAGGATAAATCTCATAGTCGATACCGTTTGCTTTCTCACTGACTTCAGGATCAAGTCCGTCATAGTTGGTGATAGTGAACACGTTATTAACAGTGCCATAGATGCGACCGCTGAGTCCGTGCCATCCACCAGTCTTAAACAGATTAGAGAAAGAGTAACCCAAAGTGATGTTGTCCATCTTCAGGAACGAAGCGTTGCGAACAAAGTAATCGCTGAGGAACCACTCATGGTCACGCCAATTCAAATCAACGGCAGAGGTAAGGGTATTCTGCAAATAACCACCATATTCAAGGTCTGACAGGTTGTAGCGAGCAGCCAGATTAGCATCATAGACATAGTTGTCAAGGCTTGCGCGGAGGTTGAAACCGAGATCCCAGTTCTTATATTCCAATCGAGAAGAAAGACCCATGGTGACAGGTGCTAACGACTGCTTGTAGAAGTAGCGGTCTTCGTTGGTAATTTCACCGTCGGCATTCATATCAACAACAGCACCGTTGATAGGTTTGCCGTTTACGTCGTATGCCTGACGATATACCCAGAAGGCTGTTGCAGACTCGCCCACCTGATAAGCTTTTACATTGCTACCAGTACCAGAGTGTGAGTTACCATACTCCTGTGGTTTCGTGTTGTCGGCAAACAGGTCGGTAATCTTGTTGTTGTTATAAGTGAAGTTGTAACCAATAGTCCAATACCAGTCCTTGGTACGTACGGCTTTCCAATCCAAAGAAACTTCCACGCCAGTGTTCTTCATCGAACCGATGTTTGTCCAAACGCGGTTGTCGAAGTTGGTACCGGCGGCAGCAAAACCATAGTTCAATAGGTCATTGGTCTTACGATAGTACCAGTCAACACTACCAGTTAAGCGCTGGTCGAATATACCCCAGTCCAAACCAATATTATAGGTGGTCGTGGTCTCCCAGGTCAGGTTCGGGTCGTAGGCCTGCGGCGTATAAAGAGGAGTGCCGTCGGGTAACAAGTTATAGGTACCTTGTGGGTTAGAATAGGTGTTATAGATGGCGAAATAGCCATAGTCGGTATTGACATCCTGCTGTCCGGTCATACCCCATCCGAGACGGAGTTTCAAGTCAGACAGCCACTTGATGTCGCGCAAGTTATTCTCGTCGCTTATCTTCCAAGCGAAAGCCGCTGATGGAAACCATGCCCAGTGATCTTTGAAACGTGAAGAACCGTCGTCACGGACCGTAACGGTCAGATAGTAGCGATCCATCAATGTCCAATTGGCACGTCCGAAGAAGGAAACCAGATAGTTCTCAGAACGTTCGTGCTTGTTATAAGGGCTATAAATCTGTCCACGCTTTGCCTGTACCTCAGCTGTTAGTCCATATGTCTCAGGATAGTATCCATGACTATTCTTGCGTTTCTCATGCCAGAAGTGCTGCCACTCATAACCGACCATAACGTCGAAGTGGTTCTTGGCCTTGTCGTTGAAGTCATGGAAGTACTGTGCGTAAGCAGAAAGAGAAAGATTACGCTTCAACATGTCTTCAGAACCGTATGAGCCATAATAGAATGCCTCTGTAGAATAAGGACTGATGTTGGTATTTTCCTTACCCTTTGAGATGTCGGCACCTAATGTTGCGTGCAAGCGTAAATCTTCAAAGCCATGAACTTTGTAATCGATGTCGGCACTGCCGATAAATGCACGGCTGTAAGCACGCTGGTTGTGAAGGTCGTTCATGGCAACAGGGTTGCCAGGAGCATTGCTGTTGCGATCGTAAGGATAGGTGGCATCTACGTCGGCAACACCGCCGGAGGTTCTCCACTGGAAATATCCGCCGAAGTTCTGGCTATCGGCCGATGTGGTGTCGTAGATGGGGTGAGTTGGATCCATGCGAATGGCAGAACTGATAGCTCCCCATGATGGATATTGTGTCTCGGCATAGATTCCCTTTGCATTCAAGTTCAGGGTCAGGTGATCCTCTAAGAACGAAGGATTCAGGTTGATGGCTGCCGTTGTACGGTCGAAGTCAGACTTCTTAATGATACCTTGCTGACCGGTATAGCCAATGCTGACACGGAAAGGAAGCCATGAACCGATAGAACCGGCAACAGAAACATTGTGGTCGTGGCTGAAGGCGGTACGATACAGCTGATCCTGCCAATCGGTGTTGGCATCACCCAGCATACCATATTCTTCGCTGTTCTCACCAAAGACATTGGCAATAACTTGTCTGTAAGCCGGAGCGTCAAGCAAGTCAAGTGTCTTGGTCTTGGTACTGATGGTTGCACTTCCGTTATAAGAAACTTGCAAGCCCTGTCCTTTGCGTCCTTTCTTGGTGGTGATGATGATAACACCGTTAGAACCACGGCTACCATAGATGGCGGTTGCAGAAGCATCCTTCAATACATTGAACGACTCGATGTCCTGTGGGTTCACAATTGACAATGCGTTTGAAAGGCCTTGTGCGCCTGTATTGTCAACAGGAACGCCATCGATAACAATCAGCGGGTCGTTGGAAGCGTTCAGAGAAGAACCACCTCGAATACGGATTGTTGATCCGCCACCAGGCTGACCGTCGTTGCTGGTTACGTTGACACCGGCAACCTTACCTACCAACATGTCTTGTGCGCTGACAACAAGACCCTTGTTCTTGGAGTCTGGCTTCAAGGCCGTAACCGAACCGGTGAGGTCGCTCTTCTTAACTGCACCGTAACCGATAACGACTACCTCGTTCAAACTTTCGGCTGCGTCTTCCTCCAATGTAACAACGACATTGGAAGATGCACTAACTTCCTTGGTCTGATAGCCCAAATAGGAAATCTGCAACGTAGCGCCATGATTGGCACTGATTGTAAAGTTACCGTCGATGTCGGAAACGACACCGCCTGTTTCTCCGGCAACACGAATAGTGGCGCCGATGATAGGCTCGCCGGTAGCATCCTTTACATTGCCTTGTACAGTAATCTGCTGCGCATAGGCACTCACTGATAGGATTAAGCCACAAATAATGGCCAACATCCTGACAGGAAACTTGAATTTTACCTGCTTCATCATTCTACTTGTTTGTTAGTTATTAAAATTGTTTATAAAAAATTTAGGTTCTATTTCATTCGGACACTTTCCGAAACTGATGCAAAATTATAGTTTTACAAATATTAACGGCACACTTTTTTGTAAAAAAATAGCTTTAGATTGCGCAAACGTTTGCGCAATTTGTTCAATGTAAAATCCTTTGCTTTGATTATAGCTATGTTCTTTTGCATTATCTTTGCAGAAGATAAGTTGCATATCAACAATGAAGTAAGCCTTCATTGCGCATGATTTGCACAATCTTTGCAAAAGATAAACTAAAAAACCCATGAAAGAATCTACGCCTTTAACCATGAAAGATATTGCCCGTGAGTTGGGCGTATCTGTCTCTACTGTCTCAAGGGCCTTGAATGACAGTTCCCGCATCAGTGCGGAAAGGCGTGATCTCATAAAAAAGTACGCGCAAGAGCACAACTTTTATCCGAATTTCATTGCAGGGTCGTTGCGTAAAAGCCGTATGCAACCATTGAAAATCATCGGTGTGATTATCCCGGAATTTGCCCACTATTTCTTTTCAAGTGTTCTTTCAGGAATTGAAGAGGAGGCATACAAGCGTGGCTATCGGGTCATGGTGGCACAAAGTGGTGAAAAATATGACAAAGAAGTAGGCATCTGCCAGTCGTTCTTTGAAAATAAGGTATGCGGAGTCATCGTTTCACAGGCAAAAGACACCCAGCGGTATGAGCATTTCTCCCAACTCATTGATCAGGGTGTGCCGTTGGTCTTCTACGACCGTATCTGCACAGGGGTGGATGCCAGCCGTGTAGTCGTTGACGATTATATGGGCGCTTTCAATGCCGTCAACTATCTGATTGCTACAGGCTGTCGCCGTATAGCTTTCTATGGGGCATCGATGAAACTGGAGATATCCAAGAACAGATACAACGGCTATCGGGATGCGTTGCTCAAAGCTGGTTTGAAGCCAAACGATCGTTTCTTCCGCGAGTGCGATAACCGTGTGGATGCAGAAACCATCACACCGGAACTACTGCAACAAGAGGAGATTCCCGATGCATTCTTTGCCGTAAACGATGATACGGCTATCGGCATCATTTATACAGCAAAGCACATGGGCTACCGTGTGCCGGAAGACATCTCCGTTTGTGGCTTTACTAACGGTCACCAAGCCACTTCCTGCGACCCCATGCTCACGACGGTAGAACAACGAGGAGACAAGGTTGGTCGCGAAGCGGCTGACATCCTCATCAGTCAGGTGGAAGGACTCATCCCAATGGATAAGGTTGAAAAGCGGGTGGTCCGCACCCGTCTGATTGTCCGAGGAACGACGAGGTGATTCATAATGCATAATTCATAATGCATAATTCATAATGCATAATTCATAATTGACAATTGATAATTAAAACCTAAAGATATGAAGCAAAAACCTGATTTAAGTTTCTGGAAACTGTGGAATCTGAGTTTTGGATTCTTCGGAGTACAGATTGCGTATTCGTTACAGAGTGCTAACATTTCGCGAATCTTTGCTACGCTGGGGGCTGACCCTCATTCGCTGAGTTTCTTCTGGGTGCTCCCACCGCTTATGGGTATGCTCGTACAACCCATCGTGGGAACACTGAGTGACAAGACATGGACGCGTTTCGGTCGCCGTATTCCCTATTTGTTTATCGGTGCTGCAATGGCTGTGCTGGTGATGTTGCTCTTGCCCAACGCTGGGTCTTTTGGCCTTTCTGTGGGCGTAGCCCTTTGGTTTGGTGCCTGTGCGTTGATGTTCCTCGATACCTCTATTAATATGGCGATGCAGCCATTTAAGATGTTGGTGGGCGATATGGTCAACGAGAAACAGAAGACAAAGGCATACTCCATCCAGTCGTTCCTCTGCAATGCAGGCGGTCTGATTGGCTTTGCCTTCCCCTTCTTCTTTACCGCAATTGGTATTGCCAATACAGCAGAAGAAGGTGTTGTGCCCGACTCTGTGATCTATTCGTTCTATATCGGCGCTATTATCCTGATTCTTTGCGTTCTTTACACAACTCTGAAGGTCAAGGAATGGAATCCACAGGAGTATGCTGAATACAATGCGCCTGCAGAAAAGAAAGAAGAGAGTGCCAACTGGATTACCCTGCTAAAGAACGCCCCTACAGCCTTCTGGCAGGTTGGTCTGGTACAGTTCTTCTGCTGGGCTGCTTTCCTTTATATGTGGAATTATACGACGGGTACGATTTCTGATACCGTATGGGGGACGACCGACGTGGCCTCAGCAGGCTATCAGGATGCAGGAAACTGGACTGGTATTGTCTTTGGTGTACAGACATTGGGAGCTGTACTTTGGGCGATGTTGCTGCCACAGTTCCGCAACGTGAAGCTTGCTTATGCATTCAGTCTGATATTGGGAGGCGTGGGCTTTGCGCTGGTACCTTTTGTTCATGATCAGTATCTGCTCTTCGTACCCTTCCTGCTCATCGGCTGTGCCTGGGCTGCAATGTTAGCGATGCCTTTCGCACTTGTCACGAATGCCCTTCAGGGGTATGGACACATGGGTGCTTATCTGGGATTGTTCAATTGTACCATTTGCCTTCCTCAGATTGCGGCAGCCTTGATGGGTGGTGTAATCCTTTCACTGGTAGGCAGTCATCAGTACAATATGATGTTTATTGCTGGTGCCCTGCTGGTAGCTGGTGCTCTTTGTGTAACTCTTATCAAGACGAGAACAAAGACTCAGAATGACGAATCTAAATAATAACATAACAGCTAACTTATACATCTATGAAACTGAAGTTTTGTATTGAATACCAGACGACATTCGGACAAGAATTGGTACTGAATATCGTTGAGGGGCAGAAACAGGGAGTGCTTGCTGTTTCATCGTACAGGATGCAGACCCTTGATGGTTTGCACTGGGAATATGTGATGAACCGTATTCCGAAGACTAAAAAAAGCATTGACTATTACTACAGTGTGGAAAAGGGCGACCAGCAGGAACGTCGCGAATGGGGCGTTGTTGTCCACAAGTTGGAACTTAACAGCAAATCAGCTGTCAACCTGTGTACCTTCGACCACTGGAATGATGTACCCGAAGATTCCTACCTCTATTCATCGGCCTTTACAGACTGCATCGTCGGCAAGAAGTTGGAAAAGGTGAAAGAACAGGACTATGCCCGTACCGTATGTCTGAAAGTTCGTGCACCGCAGCTTCGCCGCAACCGCCATTTGCGTGTGGTCGGTACTGGTGACCTCTTAGGCAACTGGGATATTCATCAGGGCGTTGACATGACGGAACATAACACCAACGAGTGTACAGTTGACCTAGACGTCACCCAACTCACCAGCGGCATCCTGTCGTCACCTGCCACCCTTGAGTTTAAGTTCATCTCTTATGGAGAAAAGGATGAAAATGGTGAAATTCATGATATCAACTGGGAAGGATGTGACAACCGAGTGGTCACGCTGCCTGATATGCAGGACGGTGATATGGTCGTCTATGAACTCTCACAGGCCAACTTCCCCGTAACACCAGTAAAATGTGCCGGAACGCTGATTCCTGTATTCTCACTGCGTTCGAAAACCAGCTTCGGTGTGGGCGACTTCGGTGACTTGAAGAAAATGATTGACTGGGTGGCAGCTACCCATCAGCGCCTGCTGCAGATCCTACCTATCAACGACACAACAATCACCCATACTTGGACAGACAGTTATCCATATAGCTGTATCAGCATCTTTGCGCTTCATCCGCAGTATGCCGACCTCAACCAACTACCGAAACTCAAGAGTGTCAAGCTGAGAAAGGAAATGGAAGCGTTGCAGAAAGAACTAAACGCACTCACACAAATTGACTATGAGCGCGTCAACGAAGCCAAAGACCGTTACCTACGTGCCATCTTCGAACAGGAAGGAGCGACCGTAATGGCTGGCAAAGTGTTCCAGACTTTCTTCAAAGAGACGCAACAATGGCTGGTTCCGTATGCACAATACTGTTATCTGCGCGACACGAACGGCACAGCTGATTTCTCTACATGGTCGGAGCACAACACCTGGAATGAGAAAGATCGGAAAGCGCTCTCTACACCTGACACAAAAGAATACCAGCAGGTGGCCTACTATTATTATGTACAGTTCATCTTGAGTCAGCAGATGAAGGCTGCTCACGAACATGCCCGTGCACAAGGTGTCATTTTGAAGGGCGATATCCCCATCGGTGTGAACCGTTATGGCTGCGATGTATGGTCTGAGCCTCGTTACTTTAATCTCAACGGGCAGGCTGGTGCCCCACCCGATGACTTCTCTGCAAACGGACAGAACTGGGGATTCCCCACCTACAACTGGGATGAGATGATTGCCGACGGTTGTCAGTGGTGGGTACGCCGTTTCCAAAATATGTCAAATTACTTCGATGCCTATCGTATCGACCACGTACTGGGTTTCTTCCGCATCTGGGAAATCCCAATTCACTCAGTACACGGACTGTTAGGACAGTTCCAACCGTCACTGGGTTTGACACGTCAGGAGAT
Organism: uncultured Prevotellaceae bacterium; assembly: GCA_902803475.1. Taxonomy (GTDB): domain Bacteria; phylum Bacteroidota; class Bacteroidia; order Bacteroidales; family Bacteroidaceae; genus Prevotella. The sequence goes on along the minus strand of CADCPZ010000005.1, from coordinate 23,405 downwards.
AGAGGGCTACGGTCTGCATTGGCAGGAAGAGCTGTTTACAAAACCATTTATCACAGACTGGGTACTCGACCGTATCTTCGGTGAACGGGCAGAAATGGTTCGTCAGCATTTCATTGAACCCACCCAATATGGCTATTACCAAATGAAATCCGAATTTGACACCCAGCGCAAAGTGGAGGCTTGGTATGAGCAGGAGGTTCAAAAGGAACAAAACGAAGAAGGAAAGGTTGCCCTTGCCAATCTGCGTGATGCGTTGTATGCACTGATCAGCGATGTACTCTTCGTACGCGACCATAAAAATCCTGATGTATTCCATCCACGCATCAGCGTACAGTTCGACTTTATCTACGAGAGTCTGAACGACAACGATAAGTACATTTTCAACCGTCTGTACAACGATTACTTCTATCGTCGTAACAACCAGTTCTGGTATCGTGAGGCGATGAAGAAACTGCCGCGTCTGGTGAATGCCACACGGATGTTGGTTTGCGCTGAAGACCTTGGCATGGTGCCCGACTGCGTAGCATGGGTGATGAACGAGTTGCGTATCCTGAGTTTGGAACTACAGAGTATGCCAAAAGACCCGACAATACGTTTCGGCCGTCTCTCTCGTAACCCATACCGTTCTGTCTGCACAATCTCTTCACACGACATGCCGACATTACGTCAGTGGTGGGATGAAGACTGGGATCGTACACAGGAATATTACAACACCATACTCCATCGTGGTGATGCCGCACCGCATCCGCTACCTGGTTGGTTAGCACGCGACATCATTTCACGTCATCTCACCAGTCCGTCTATGTTATGCATCATCGCCTTGCAAGACTGGCTTGCCATTGACGACAAGCTGCGTCTTCCTGATGCAGATGCCGAGCGTATCAATATTCCGGCAAACCCGAAGCATTATTGGCGCTATCGCATGCATCTGAACATTGAGGATCTGATGGAAAACATTGATTACAAAGCAAACCTCATTGAACTCATCAGCCATGCTGGTAGAGTCTAACCATCAATAAACAGACAACTATGCATAGACTCAAACTATTCATTTGGATGCTGTTGCTGCCTTTAGCAGCAACAGCACAAACGATGATGTCACCCAACGGACAGGTAGCCGTCAATTTCTACCTTGCCGACAACGGTGTGCCCACCTATGAGATGACCTATAAAGGCAAGACTGTTATCAAACCCTCTACATTAGGATTAGAACTGGCAAAAGACAAACATGCCAGCAAGGGGTTCGATGAGACCGATTTGCTTGATCATTTCAGGATTACAAATGTAGAGAAGGACTCCTTTGATGAGACATGGAAACCTGTCTGGGGTGAAACGGCCACCATCCGAAACTGCTATAACGAGATGGCCGTGACGTTGACGCAAAACTATGACAAACCTGTTTATAAAAGAAAAGGCAATGACCGTGGTCTGGCACGCGAAACACAGAAACGTACCATGATTATCCGCTTTCGTGTTTATGACGATGGCATCGGTTTCCGTTATGAATTCCCTCAGCAGAAAGAACTCAATTACTTCCTAATTAAGGAAGAGAAGACACAGTTTGCCATGACGGGAGACCATACAGCTTGGTGGATTCCTGGTGACTATGACACACAGGAATATACCATCAACACCTCCAAACTGTCAGAGATTCCGTTGTTCTACGAGCAATCCATCAAGGAAAGCAAGTGGAATTCATCGGCTACCCTTTTCTCGCCAACTGGTGTCCAGACCTCTTTACAGCTGAAGACCGATGACGGCTTGTATATCAACATCCATGAGGCTGCTTGTGTGGACTATGCCACCATGCACCTGAACTTAGATGAAAGCAATTTGATCTTTACCTCCTGGCTCACACCGGATGGTACGGGTTTAAAGGGATGCATGCAGACACCCTGCCAGTCGCCTTGGCGTACGGTCATGGTCAGCGATGACGCCCGCGACATTTTGTCATCCAATCTGATTCTCAACCTCAACGAACCCTGTAAGATTGAGGATACCAGTTGGATTCATCCTGTCAAATACTGTGGCGTATGGTGGGAGATGATTGTTGGCAAGAGCAATTGGCATTATACCAACGACTACCCGTCTGTCAAACTCGACCAAATAGACTGGAACAAGGTAAAGCCTAACGGTACACATGGTGCCAATAACGAGAAAGTGCGCCGTTATATAGACTTTGCTGCCGAAAACGGACTCGATCAAGTTTTGGTAGAAGGATGGAATGTTGGATGGGAAGACTGGGCAAACCGATGGAAGCGTGATGTATTCGACTTTGTCACCCCCTATCCGGATTTCGACATCAAAGCCCTAAACGAATATGCTCATTCCAAGGGAGTGAAGTTGCTGATGCATCATGAGACCAGTTCCAGTACGCAGAACTATGAGCGTCATCTGGAGGACGCTTTTACTTTGATGAACAAATATGGATACGATGCGGTGAAGAGCGGTTATGTTGGTGACATCATCCCTCGTGGCGACTACCATTTCAGTCAGTCCATGAACGACCACTATCTGTATTGTATAAAGGAGGCGGCAAAGCATCATATCATGGTCAATGCACATGAGGCAACCCGGCCTACAGGACTCTGCCGGACATGGCCGAACCTGATTGGTAACGAAAGTGCACGTGGAGGTGAATATGAGGCTTTCTTTGGTACGGCTACAAATCATACGCTCATTCTTCCATTTACCCGTCTGCAGGGAGGACCGATGGATTATACGCCAGGTATCTTGGAAACACAGTTAAATACTTGGAGCGAAAACAACCGTTTTGTCCATTCCACATTGGTTGGACAGCTGGCTCTCTACGTAACACTGTATAGTCCTCTACAGATGGCTGCCGACCTGCCTGAGAACTATGCCAAATACATGGATGCCTTCCAGTTTATCCGCGATGTGGCCTGCGACTGGGACGACTCACGCTATATAGAGGCCGAGCCTGGCAAATATATCACTGTTGCACGAAAGGCAAAGGGTACCGACAATTGGTTTGTTGGAGGAAAGTGCGATGAAACCGGTCGTTCTTGCAAACTCTCGCTCGATTTCCTCGATGCTGGGAAGACCTACGACTGTACCATCTATGCTGATGCTGCCAATACTCATTATGAGAAGAATCCGAAGGCATATACCATCACAAAGAAAACCGTGAAGAAGGGTGATGTGCTGAAACTGAAAGAAGCACCTGGTGGTGGTTTTGCCATTTCATTAATAAAAAGATAACAATGACAAGTAAAAATATGGGAAAGAAGATGAAATTGTTTTTATCTATGATGATGCTGATGATGGCGACGACTGTCTCTGCTCAAGATTTCTCCTTCGACGAGGTGACCTATACGCCCGAAGCTACAACCTTCAGGTTGTTTGCACCGAAGAATGCGAAAGCAAAGGTTGAGTATCAAACAGGCAACAAGACTCGTTGTGTAAAAATGAAATACGGCAAAGACGGTATTTGGACGTTGGTTGTAAAGGGCAATCTGAACCATGCCTACTACAACTTCATTGCTGGTAAAGAAAAATCGGTAGGTGTTTTTGCCAAAGCCGTAGGTGTCAACGGAACACGGGGCTTTGTTCTCGATATGAAGGAAACCAATCCTGAAGGTTGGGAGAATGACCACCGTCCTGTTACCAAGTCACCTGCTGATTTAGTCATTTATGAGATGCACCACCGAGACTTTTCTATTGATCCCTCGTCAGGCATCAAGCACAAGGGTAAGTTTTTGGCACTAACAGACAGGAAGGCTATCGCTCACCTGAAAAAATTAGGTATCAATGCGGTACATATCCTGCCTTCGTACGACTTTGGTTCCATTGATGAGGAGCACCTCGCCGACAACAAATACAACTGGGGCTATGATCCAGTGAACTACAACGTGCCAGAAGGGTCATATTCTACCGACCCATACAATCCTGTTTGTCGAATTATGGAATTCAAACAGATGGTGCAGGCATTGCATCAGGCAGGCATCCGCGTCATCCTCGATGTTGTATATAATCATACCTATGACATCGACCACTCGAATTTCCAGAAAACGTATCCGGACTATTATTATAGGAAGACAAAGGATGGGACTTACTCCAATGGTTCTGGCTGCGGCAACGAAACAGCTTCCAATCAGCCTTTGATGCGCCGCTTTATGATTGAATCGGTAAAATACTGGATCAACGAATATCATATTGATGGTTTCCGCTTCGACCTCATGGGTATTCATGATATTGAGACGATGAACGCCATCCGCAAGGCTGTCGATAAAATCGATCCTTCCATTTTTATCTATGGTGAAGGATGGAGTGCCGGAGAGTGTGCCTACCCATACGAGAAGTTAGCCATGAAAGCGCACATCCCACAGATGCCACGTATCGCAGCATTTAGCGACGACATCCGTGATGCCCTTCGCGGTCCGTTCAGCGATGACACGAAAGGTGCCTTCCTCGCAGGTCTTCCTGGTGAGGAGGAGTCTTTGAAAGCTGGCATAGCAGGTATGATTCAGCATCCACAGGTTGACTATTCCAAAGTGAACTATTCCAAGGAACCATGGGCACTCGAACCCACCCAGATGATTTCCTATGTCAGCTGTCACGATGACATGTGTCTCGTTGACCGTCTGAAAGCAAGTGTAAAGGGTCTAACCGACCAAACGACTAATCTCCCAAACGACCAGTTGATCTGTCTCGACCTACTGGCACAGACTGCTGTGTTCACCTCGCAAGGTGTTCCATTTATGCTCTGTGGCGAGGAGATGCTGCGCGACAAAAAGGGTGTTCACAACTCCTTCGAATCTCCCGACAGCATCAACCATCTTGATTGGAACAATCTGGAGAAATACCCACAGGTATTTAACTACTACAAGAATCTCATCGCCATGCGTAAGCACCATCCCGCCTTCCGATTAGGTAAAGCAGAACTGGTGCGCGAACACTTGGAATTTATGCCTGTGCAAGACTGTCTGGTTGCTTTCCGTCTGAAAGACCATGCTGGCGGCGATGAATGGAAGGACATCATTGTCATCCTCAACAGTTCCCGTGAGCCACGTATCGTGGATGTGCCCGAAGACCAATATACCATTGTGGCATGCGATGGTGTTATCAACGAGCAAGGTTTGGGAACTATCGCAGGCTGTCATGTCACTGTCGATCCACAATCAGCACTGATTATTCATAATTAGCCCCCCAAAGGAGGGTAACTGTCTATATTTCCTGAACTCCTTAAACTTCCCATTAAATATGAAACGACTATTATTGATAGTAGCATTACTTGCAAGCGTCATGAGCATGAGTGCAAAACCAAAGATTACGAAGATTGAACCAGCCAACTGGTTTATCGGTATGAAGGATCCGACCGTCCAACTGATGGTCTATGGAGAAAACATTGGTGGATCAACGGTAACAACCGATTATCCTGGCGTTGTCGTCGATTCCGTAGTAACCCTTGATTCCCCCAATTACCTGTTCGTCTATCTGAATCTGCAAGGCGCTCAGGCAGGCGAGATGAAGTTGACCTTCAACAAAGACGGTAAGAAACAGCAAGTGAAATTCCCATTGGTGAACCGTGAGAAGAAAGGGGATGAGCGTCTCAGCTTTACCAACGAGGATGTACTCTATATGCTGATGCCCGACCGCTTTGCACAAGGACAAAGCCATCCTATTCAAGTCAAAGGTATGAACAACTATCGCGAGGACCGCAATGCACCGTCATTACGTCATGGTGGCGACCTGGAGGGTATCCGTCAGCATCTTGACTATTTCAACGAATTGGGTGTAACGGCTTTATGGCTCACCCCTGTGCTGGAAAATAATTCCCCAGACAATGATCACGGCTACAGCACCTATCACGGATACGCTACCACCGATTACTATCGTGTGGATCCTCGTTTCGGAACCAATGAACAGTATCGCCAGTTGGTCGATGAAGCACATGCCAAAGGATTGAAGGTGGTGATGGATATGATTTTCAACCATTGCGGCTTCGAACATGTATGGGTGAAGGATATGCCAAGCAACGACTGGTTTAACCTACACGACTGGCTGAAGGAGTCAAAGGGAACATCCGACCCGCGTGGCACCAGCTTCCTGCAAACATCCTACAAATTGACACCTGTGATGGACCCCTACGCTTCAGAGGTGGATATGCGTGAGACGACAGAGGGTTGGTTCGTGACAACGATGCCCGACCTTAATCAAAAGAACCCTCATCTGATGCGTTACCTTATCCAGAATAGCGAATGGTGGATTGAAACCATCGGCATCGACGGCATCCGTATGGATACCTATCCTTATGCCAACCGTGAAGGGATGTCAAAATGGATGAAAGTTCTTGACAAGGAGTATCCAAACTTCAATACGGTGGGTGAGACCTGGGTGACAGAACCTGGCTATACTGCTGCCTGGCAGAAAGACAGCAAGGTGATACAATACAACCCTTCTGGTGAGGAACAGCCAAACTCCTATCTGAAAACGGTAATGGATTTCAGTTTCTTCGAGAAACTCAGTATGGCGAAACACGAGGAGACCGATGACTGGTGGAAGGGGTTCAACCGTATCTACAATTCCCTGGTCTATGACTTCCTATACCCGAATCCGTCTTCGGTGATGGCATTTATCGAAAACCATGACACTGACCGTTTCCTCGGCAACGGCAAAGATTCTACCATGTTGAAGCAGGCATTGGCCCTGCTGCTTACAATCAACCGTACGCCACAACTCTATTATGGTACGGAAATCTTAATGAATGGTACAAAGGAGATAACCGATGGTGATGTGCGCAAGGACTTCCCTGGTGGTTTCGTTGGCGACACACGTAACGCCTTTACTCGTGAAGGACGCACGAAAGCCGAGAATGAAATGTTCGACTGGCTGTCAAAGCTTCTGCATTGGCGTAAAGGCAATGCTGCCATCACGAAAGGCAAGCAGACGCAGTTCATTCCCTGGCACGGAGTCTATGTCATTGCCCGTCAGTATAACGGAAAGAACGTGCTGACAATTCTCAATGGTAAACGTAGCAGCAATAAATTAGAAGTGGCGCGCTATGCCGAAATTATCGGCAAGGCAACCACTGCCCGTGATGTGATAACAGGCCAAACCATTGACCTCACCCACGACATCCCGCTTGCACAACGTGCTGCGCTTATCTTGGAATTCTGAAATATTTTCCAGATAATAACAAGAACATATTTTGATAATGCAAAAGAAAATTTTACTATTCTTTTGCATTATCTTCATTTTTTACTATCTTTGTACACAAAACTAAGAGCAATGAAACAGAATATACGCCTTTTCTTGTGTGCAATGATTCTATTGAAGGGCATTTCCGCCTTTGCATCCGATGTCGAGACATCTACATTTCACACTCAACTCGAAGATCTTGTAACAATTGAAGAGAGTCTCTCAGCACTCAATACTCAACACGCAACGGCAGAGGGATCTTTCGATGTGTCGAATCTGCTTAACAAAGAGCTGCTGCTGAAACCGTCACCTCACACATCCGACAACACCAGCGAATACGAATTCCCTTCCCTTCGGAAGGGACTAGAAATAGGTGCTTCCCCAAAATACCAACTTACATGGATGCATACCAATCCAGGCGTGAAGCCTTATAAGGTTATGGACGATTTAACGTTTGTGGGTATTCCCGTCTTTGTGGCAGGAATCATTGCTAAGAGCGAGAAGAAAGCCTTCCGCCAGAACACTCCAGACAACAAACATACCCTCTTGACTGATTTCAAGACAGAGATTGACAACTACACCCAGTTCTTTGGCATTGCACTGGCAACAGGTTTGAAGATTGGAGGTGTAGAAAGCCGTAGCGATTGGGGACGCTATCTCGCATCGTCAGCGATGTCGTATGGTATCATGGCATTGCTGGTCAACAGCATCAAATACACCGCGAAAGAAATTCGCCCTGATGGATCGTCGCGCAACTCATGGCCCAGCGGACATACGGCAACGGCCTTCGCGGGTGCTACCATTTTGCATAAGGAATACGGTATGACGCGCTCACCTTGGTACTCTGTTGCTGGCTATGCAGTAGCAACAGCAACGGGTATCATGCGTGTACTGAACAACCGCCACTGGGTGAGCGATGTGCTCAGCGGTGCTGGTATCGGTATCATGTCCACTGAGTTGGCTTACGCCCTGAGCGATGTCATCTTCAAAGGACGCGGATTGCTGCGCGGTCCTCTTACCAGCGACAAGAGCATCATCGACCATCCGTCGTTCTTCTCTGTATCGATGGGTATCGGCTTCGGTTCCAGGAACCTGGCGTTCGATATGGATCAGTTCAATATCGGCTATCCTGGCGACGACGACCATATCTTTAATATGAAGTTCGGCGCTTCCACAGCTGTGGGTGTTGAAGGTGCCTATTTCTTCAATAAGTATTTCGGTGTAGGTGGACGTCTGCGTGTCAACAGCTCACCCGTCAAAGGATGGGACGGTGTTGAGACGTATGCTTGGAAAGATATGGTCAGCACTCTCTATGGCGAAGATTATGATACCGACCCTGACTTCCGTCGTTTTGTCGATGGCGACGAGACCAGTCAGCCGTTGGTCAACGACCTGACCTTCACCATCAAGAGCGACCACCTGACGGAGTTTGCATACGACCTCGGTGTCTATTTCAACCTGCCGCTCTCCAAGCGTCTGGCACTTGGTTCCAAACTGCTTGTTGGACGCAGCATCATGCAGGAGGTAGACCTCGATGCGACTGCTACGGGTGGACAGCGCCGATTCGTATTAAGCGATGATGATGATTTTGCGAACGTGCAGCTGTTGCCTGAAACCTATACCGCTGAGTGGGACTATTTCACCGTTGGCGGCAACAAGACCATGAAGGTGGGTACAGGTCTTTCACTTACCTATGCTTATAAGGAAAACTACGCCTGGAAACTGTTTTTCGACTACGACTACACCCGCAAGAAGTACACGATGACCTACAACCCAGGCGAGTTCATCTATGCGGCCTTAGGCTTAAATGCCAATGATTTGCGTGACATAGATACCGTTGAACAGCAGAGCATCAAGAAAAATCGTCATTCCTTCATCCTCGGTGCATCGTTTACGATTAACTTTTAGGAAATCCTAGGAAATCTTAGGATACTCTAGGAATTCCTAGGATATCCTAGAACATCCTAGAAGCACCTATAAAACACGCAAATATGCAAACGATTGCATAACTAAATACCCATTTAATAAGGTTTGTGAAATGTATCATTTGTAATTAAAAATTATCTTTGCAGTACAGAATCTACTGTTTCTTAACAGAAAAGATCTCAAAAATAACCAAAAAATAACTAACAATATGAAAAAACTCATTACTACATGCAAGGCTATCATGGTAACAATAGTATTGACCATGATGAGTACAAACGTTCAGGCACAGGAAGTGCATGGATGGCCAGGAAACTACGGTGGTGTCATGCTACAAGCATTCTACTGGGATTCTTATAATGGTGCTACTAAATGGAAAAAACTGACAGCACAAGCTGACGAGTTATGTCAGTTTTTCAATTTGATATGGATTCCTCAGAGCGGTAAGTCAACCAATAATCCCTCTATGGGCTATGACCCGCTATACTGGTTCCCTGATGGCAATCAGGTTTCATACGCCAGTTCGTTTGGAAACGAAGAGGAACTACGTACTATGATTCAGGCATTCAAGGCCAGAGGAACGGGCACCATTGGTGATGTTGTTATCAACCACAGAGGTAATGTTAGCAACTGGGTGGACTTCCCTGCAGAGACCTACGGTGGGAAAACCTACCAGCTGAAATCTACAGATATCTGCAAAGATGACGATGGTGGCAAAACAAAGCAATGGGCTGATCAGAATCACTACTCGCTCAGCAACAACAACGACCAAGGTGAAGGATGGGATGGCATGCGTGACTTGGATCATCAGAGCACAAACGTACAGGATAATGTGAAGGCCTATCTGAAGATGTTACTGCAAGACCTCGGCTACATCGGTTTCCGTTACGATATGGTGAAAGGATATCCAGCCTCTTATACGGGAATGTACAACAAATCTGCTGGTGTAGAATATTCTGTAGGCGAGTATTGGGACGGCACACAGGCTATCCGCAACTGGATTGACGGAACCAAAATGCAAGACGGCTCAGACTGGTGGCCCACATCTGCTGCTTTCGACTTCCAATTCAAGTATGTTGTAAACAATGCCGCCAACAATGGGAATTGGTCAAATTTAAATAAGCAAAACCAAGGCAACTGGCCATTGGTTTATTCTAACTACGACAGTGGAAACTATCGTCGTTGGGCCATCACTTTTATTGAGAACCACGATACGGAGCTTCGTCCCGACGGATCCTCCAATGGACCGCTGACAAAGGACACCCTTGCTGCGAATGCTTATCTGCTTGCCATGCCTGGTACACCGTGTGTCTTCATGAAGCATTGGCTTGATTGCAAACAAGATATCAAATCGATGATTGACGTGCGCAAGGCTGCAGGCATCCACAATCAGAGTGTTTATACTCTTGCCCCTACCACCAACTATTGTATCGTATTTTCAGGTGAAGAAACCAACCTAAACAATCGTAAACTGATGGCTGTGGTTGGCAAAGGAAACTATACCAATAATTACTTCGTGAAAGTGCTTGAAGGCTATCATTATTCCTACTGGCTGAACAAAACGATGAACACCGCATGGATTGACAGGTCTTCAGGCAAGTACCCAGACGCATTTAACGTAAAAGTATCAGCTGTATCTTCCCAAACCACACAACTTGTTTACACGACCAATGGTACAAATCCTACTTCGGCAAGTACAAAAATAGCAAGTGGAGGAACTATAAAAATCAGCAACTTCCCTACAACCCTCAAGGTGGGATTGCTTATCAATGGAAATGTTAGCGGTGTAGTAACCCGTACTTACGAAAAAGAAGAGAAGGAAGTCTATGTTCTTCCAGACTTTGTACATGGTCAAGAAGGTATGTACGCATACTTTGAGGCACCATCAAACTGGAAGAGTCCTATCAACGTATGGGCTTGGAACGAAACTGATGCAACAGATAACATTTACGAAACAACTTGGCCAGGCATAGCCAGCCAGAAAGATATCTCATACGTAGGAGATTATAACGGTCACAAAGTTTATTTGTGGAAGAACAGTACGCAATATACGCCTACCAAGATTATCTTCAACGATGGTGCTTTCCAAACTTCTGACTTGGATTTTGTAAATGGTGGTTACTATACAGATGAAGGTTGTGTTGCAGGTATTGCAGCCATTACAACCCAATATGAGCAGAAAACCGACAACCGCTGGTACAACATCAATGGTCAGGTGCTGAATGGACAGCCGACACAGAAGGGTATCTATATCAATAATGGTAAGAAAGTCGTAATTAAGTGAGCGCAGAACGAAGCGTGCCTCGATTCTGCCGAACGTGAACGAGTTCGAGCAAAGCTCAAAGTTCATTGTTAAGTAAAGACCTCACCCTACCTCTCCCAACGGAGGGAGAAAGAAGGTAGATGATAAAGAAAAGGCGGATAAATTCCGCCTTTTCTTTTTGTTTTTTCGTTAGAAAGCCGTATTTTTGCAGCGGAAAAAATATTCCGCCCCTTTTTCATGAACTAAAAACCAATCAAAAAATGAAGAAATTCTTTACCCTACTTACAGCACTTTTCTGTCTGACGACAATTGGAAATGCACAAGATAAAATCTTAGGTGGCGACCTCAGTCTCGTTCCTGCATACGAAGCAGCCGGTGATGTGTGGCTCGATGCCAACGGCAACGCTATCAATACCACCTATACAGATGGTATGATTACCTTTATGCGTGACGTTGCCAAATGGAATACGATACGCGTTCGTCTGATGGTAGATCCCACACAAGACGCAGACCCAGCTACTTGTCAGGACCTCACGTACGTCAAGAAACTGGGCAAGCGCATCAAAGATGCAGGCATGAATTTCCTGCTCGACATCTTCTACAGTGATACATGGACGGATGTGAGCCAGCAATGGATTCCCTACAGCTGGGGATATAGTCGTACGACCGCTACCGACGTTCTTGCAACAAAAGTCAAGAGTTACACCACCGAGGTGTTGAATGAATTGACGACCTTCGGAGCCAAACCCGACTTTATCCAGTTAGGCAATGAGGTGAGCTACAGCATGCTATGGGATAGTGCTGCAGGTGGAAACAAGACGGTAAATTGGTTTGTTACAAGCGGCAGCTACAGTGCACAGGAAACAAAGATCAAACGCTTTGCCTCCCTGCTCAAGGCGGCTAAAGAGGGTGTAGATGCGTCAAATGCTGCTGGTGCTAAGATTATCCTTCATTGCGAACGAACAGTTAGCGCGACAGGTTGTTATAACTTTTATAACTGGGTCAATCAGGCTGGTTTCACCGATTATGACATCATCGGACTGAGCTATTATCCGTTCTGGCACGGCAATATGTCGTCTCTCAAGAACACACTCGCAACGCTGCAAAACGCATTCCCAACGAAAGAAATTCATATCGTAGAAACAGGATATTTCAACAACAGCGGAGTCGATCCAACAAAACTTGACTATAATACCAGCAGTACCTGGCCGTTTTCCGCTCAAGGACAGGCAGCCTTCCTGACCGACCTTGCAAACACCCTTTCTACATATAATAATGTAAAGGGTCTCTACTACTGGCAGCCGGAAGAATGCGGAAACGGAGCCGACACTGAAGGTACCAGCCGTGTGATGAGCGGATGGGACAATCGCGGCTTCTGGGAGTTGAGTTGGAAATCCGGCAATCACGCAATAATTGGAGCTGCCTCCATCACCGCTATGCAGAAGTTTATCAGTGAAGAACCCCCAACACCAACTGAAACCGATATCACTGACCAGTTCGGAAACATGGGATTTGAGAATGGTGATGCACAGGAAACAATCGTATGGACTATCAACTTCGATCAAAGTTGGGGAACCATCTGGCCAGTTGCCAAAAACGAGTGGCATTCTCCATTGACAAGTGGCAATTGGTTGTTCCAATCATGGGTTAGCAAAGGCAACACGCTCGCAGCAGGTAACATTCTCTACCAAAGCAAAGACAATATGCCGGCAGGTACCTATACCATCACAGCGATTGTACACACCGATTATAATGGTATCTACCTCTTTGCCAACAATGCCACAAAGATTGTACCGACAACAACTACATGGGGAACCGCTTATCAGGTAAGTGTGGAGACAACCCTCACCGAGCCTGGTACGCTGACATTTGGTTTAACGCTGCCTACAGCACCAACAACAACGGGGGAAATAAACCTCTATGCCGACAACTTTACGGTGAAACAAGCTACGTCAACGGGGATAAGAAGCCTCACCCCCAACCCCTCTCCAAAGGGCGAGGGGAGTGATTATTGGTACACACTCGACGGTCGCAAGGTATCAAATGGTCAATTGTCTAAGGGTATTTATATCAACAACGGGAAGAAAATCGTGGTAAAGTAAAACCACATCATACTACAAAATAAAAGCGCAACTCAATTGAATTGCGCTTTTATTATATTCCTCCCCTCACAGGGGAGGTTAGGAGGGGGTCTTTCTATAGCTTTTCTATTCTCAACACCTGGTCGCAATAATCAACGACTGCCGGGCGGTGAGTGATAAAAATAATTGTTTTGTCGTGCGTTGCCAAGATATTCTGCAACAGTTCGCGCTCAGTATCAGGATCAAGGGCACTGGTAGCCTCATCGAAAATCATGATATTACGGTCGCGAAGCAGCGCACGGGCAATGGCAATACGCTGTGCCTGTCCCTCACTGAGTCCACCACCATGTTCAGAACAGACGGTATCAAGGCCATCGGGCAGGTCGAAAACGAAATCAGCACAACTCTTATGCAACACCTCCCGCATCTCCTCGTCGGTTGCATCGAGTTTGCCTAAACGCAGGTTGTCACGAAGAGTACCACTCATGAGCGTATTGCCCTGTGGAACATAGACAAAGTTGGTACGTAGCAGCGGACTCAGCTCCATGCCTTTTTCATGTTTTCCGTAAATCGCTACCCTTCCACTCTGCGGATGGAACAATGCCAAGAGCAGGCGCACAAGCGTCGTCTTACCTGCTCCCGTCTCCCCAAGGATAGCTGTACAGGTACATGGTCGGAAATCAAAACTAAGGTTGTCGATTACCTTTTCCTCTGCATCACGATAGGTATAAGATACATTCTCTAAACGAATACCGCAAGGACCGGCAATCTCTATCGGGTCACCCTGCTCCTCCAGCGGGTCTTCCTCCAATTCCATCAGTCGCTCGGCTGCCGTAAAGACGCTCACAAAGGCTGGAGCTAACTTTGTCAGTGAACGGGCTGGACCTTGAATACGGTTTACCAACTGCAGAAAGGCCGTCATACCACCGAAGGTCAATGTGCCGCCCGACATACGGATGGCAGCCCACAAGAAAGCCAACAGATAGCCGAAGGCAAAACCTGTATTCAGCATCAGGTTGCTGAACACACTAAATTTCGTACGGCGTACCACTTTCTGTCGCAGTTCGTATTGGGTATTCTCCAGTCTGTCAACCATCGCATCATCACTCTCCAACGTCTTTATCAGCATACGGTGCTGGATGGTTTCCTGCAACACACTCTGTACTTTGGAGTCAGAGTTGCGCACATCGCGGGTCAGCATACGCATCTTACCGATATAAATCTTACTAAAAAGGATGAAGATGGGTATCAGCACCAGGATGACCACCGCCAAACGCCAATCCATCGATGCCAGATAACAGAAGGCACCGATAAACATTGCTAATGTGGAAAGGGTACCAGGAATCGTTTCCGTAAGAAAGTTCACAACGCCAGACACATCGTTTTCCAACCGGTTGAGCACATCACCCGAATGGCGGCTTTCCTTTCCATGCCACTCTGAGCGAAGGATACGGTCGAGCATTCGTTGCTGCATACGGTTCTGTGCCCATATTCCAAGGATATTACGCACCCACACGGCACTGATGCTCAAAGCAAAATTGCATAGAATCAGCATGGCCATCAACCCCACTGCCCAATAGAGATCTCCCTCTACCACATGCGAGGCCACATCAATAGCATGCTTCACGGCCCATACCTGCGACAAACTGACAACGACCTCTGCCAATCCGATGGAGGCATTCAACACAGCCTGCTTCCGATTCCCTCGCCAAGCCCGCCACAGCCACTTCGCTATGGCGCCCGCACTATAATGCGATGTCTTATTATTCAATAGCGACTTTATACCCATCCTGTTCTCAATTCCAAATTCTCAATTCTCCCTTTGGTCCGCTCCCCACATCATCTTCTCACGCAAGGTGGAGAAATAGCGTTTCCCTTCCTTTTTTACGACACGAACAGAATATGGAGCACGACGGATCGTAATCTTGGTGTCCTCCTGCAATTTCTCCGAACGGCCATCAATCGCTACTAAGTAGTTATGGGAACGACTTTCCACAGTCATCGTGACCACCGCGTCATCGGAAATCACTATCGGACGGATGTTCAAGGAATGAGGGGCCACAGGCGTCAGACACAGATTGCCACTCTGCGGAACGATAACAGGACCGCCATTCGACAAGGAATAGGCTGTACTACCCGTTGGTGTAGAAACAATCAAGCCATCAGCCTGATAGGTTACGAGGAAGTCGTCATTAATGGTAGTGCGGATAGATATCATCGATGCATTGTCACGCTTTAAGATTGCGATATCGTTCAACGCATAGGGACTGCCTTGTAATGGTTCTCCATCCGTTTCAATTTGGATCACCGCATGGTTCTCAATGGTAAAGCGACCTTGAAACAGGTCTTCTAACATCGACTCAATTTCATCGGGGCGCACATCGGCAAGGAAACCCAGCCGCCCCATATTCACACCGATGATAGGAATCTGCTTGTCTCCCACCCGACTGGCTGCCTTCAGGAAAGTGCCATCGCCTCCCATTGAAATGACGAAGTCAGCATCAAACTCCGTTCCATCAAACACCTGTACTCCTTCCATCTTCAAGTGTTTGGCCTCTGTCAGGAATACATAAAACGCACGGTCGATGCATATATCGGCCTCCCTTTTTGTTAGGCTGGACAGAATCTGTTGTATCGACGCCGATTTCTTTGCCTGATACTCATTGCCAAAAAGTGCAAAACGAAGTTTTTTATCTTCCATTTTAACTTCCTTATTTAACTCCCTACTTTAAGTTTTCTCTTCTATTTGATGGTTGATTGCCAAATAATTTGTACTTTTGCAACATCATTGCATCTACTAATACGGTGCAAAAATAACGATTTTCATCGAAATAAGTACAAAATCATTCATAATTATGGCAAAAGTTTATGAATTTCTCGCTGATGGCTTCGAGGATATCGAGGCATTGGCTCCTGTGGACATCCTGCGTCGCGGAGGCGTAGAAGTAATAACAGTCAGCATCATGGACAACGAGTTTGTGGAGAGTGCTCATGGGGTAACAGTCAAAGCAGATACGACATTCGAGGCTGCAGGCGACTTTGCTGATGCCGATATGCTGTTGTTGCCTGGCGGTATGCCAGGAGCAACCAACCTGAGAGACCACAAACAGTTAGCAGAGGTGTTATTGCGCCAGCACGAACAGGGCAAACGCATCGGTGCCATCTGTGCTGCTCCGATGGTCCTTGGCGGACTGGGCATCCTAAAAGGAAAACAGGCAACCTGTTATCCTGGGTTTGAAAAATTCCTTACGGGTGCTGAATACACGGCAGAACTTGTGACTGAAGACGGTAACATCACCACAGGTGAAGGTCCTGCTGCCGCATTCCCCTATGGTTACAAAATCCTCTCCTACTTCCGCGAGGAAGAGGCCGTGGAGTCTATCGAAACAGGAATGAGATACACGCACCTTATCAATGCGTAATGCATCATGAATTATATCATTGTTGTTGCTGGAGGAAAAGGACTCAGGATGGGTACGGAGATTCCCAAGCAGTTTCTGCCGATTGGTGGGAAACCGGTGCTGATGCATACGCTGCAGCGGTTTTATGACTATGCCAAACGACAGCAAGTAGCAGGGAAGGCCGGACTTGAAATTATCCTCGTCCTACCACATGAGCAACAAGATTTTTGGCGAGCACTCTGTCAAAAGCACGGTTTCACCGTTCCTCATCAGATTGCTGACGGTGGCGAAACACGTTTCCACTCTTCGAAGAACGGAGTGGCACTGATACCCGATGATGCCTGTGGAGTGGTCGGCATCCATGATGGTGTGCGTCCTTTCGTATCATTAGAGGTCATTGATGCCTGCTATGAAGCCGCCAGAACACAAGGAGCTGCACTGCCGGTACTGCCTGTGACCGATACCTTGCGTCACATAGCCCCTGACGGAAGCGGCAGAAACGTACTGCGAAGCGAATACCGTATTGTACAGACGCCGCAAACTTTCGATATCCAGCTCGCCAAACGTGCATTCCGGCAACCCTACAGTGAGATGTTCACCGATGATGCATCGGTTATCGAAGCACTTGGCGACAAGGTCGTCATGGTAGATGGGAATCGTGAAAACATCAAACTGACCACCCCCTACGATCTTCAAATAGCAGAAGGAATCATCCTAGGAAAAACTAGAACCTCCTAGAACCTCCTAGAACCTCCTAGAACCTCCTAGAAAAAGCTAGCCCTCAAGAAAAAAAATGCTCGACATCCTCGACCAAGACATCAAATACCTGACGGGCGTCGGTCCGCGTCGGAGTGAGATACTAAGCAAAGAACTTGGTATCAATACCTATGGTGACCTCTTGGAGTACTATCCTTATAAATATGTCGATCGCAGCCGCATCTATCACATCTCAGAACTGTCGGCAGACATGCCGTTTGTACAATTAAAGGGGAAGATTCTGAGTTTCGAGGAGTTTGAGATGGGCCGCCGAAAGAAACGCATTGTGGCCCATTTCACCGACGGGCATGGTGTCTGTGACCTCGTCTGGTTCAATGGTTCGAAGTATATCTACCAGCAATACCAGACCAACAAGGAATACATTGTCTTTGGAAAGCCTGGCATTTTCAATGGAAGATATCAGCTAACACATCCCGATATAGATGATGCGGATAAACTGCAGCTCTCGGAAATGGGTATGCAGCCCTACTATGTGACAACGGAGAAGATGAAGAACAGCGGACTGAACTCACGTGCTATCGAGAAACTCGTACGTACGCTGTTGACAAAGCTCACGGTGCCATTAGCAGAAACATTGCCACCGTTTATCACAGAGCGCCTGCGACTTATCAGTCGTGATGCAGCCTTCCGACAGGTCCATTATCCTAAGAGCACTGACGAGATGCAACGGGCACGCCTCAGACTGAAATTTGAGGAACTGTTTTACGTGCAACTGAACATCCTGCGCTATGCCAGCGACCAGCGACGGAAATACCGCGGTTACCTTTTCCCACGTGTTGGCGAACAGTTTAACAGGTTTTACAAGGAAAACCTACCCTTTGAACTGACGGGTGCCCAGAAACGGGTGATGCATGAAATTCGTGCCGATATGAACTCTGGCAGACAGATGAACCGTTTACTACAAGGTGATGTAGGCTCCGGAAAAACATTGGTAGCCTTGATGTCCATGCTCATTGCTATCGATAACGGCTATCAGGCGTGTATCATGGCACCGACGGAGATTCTTGCCGAACAACACCTGCAGACTATTACCGACTTCTTGAAAGGAATGGAATTACGGGTGGAACTGCTCACAGGCATCGTGAAAGGAAAGCGTCGCGAGGCTGTTCTTCAAGGACTCATCACCGGTGAAGTGCAAATCCTCGTAGGCACACATGCTGTCATCGAAGACAACGTGCAATTTCACCATTTGGGACTGGCCGTCGTCGATGAACAGCACCGCTTCGGTGTAGCCCAACGAGCCAAACTATGGGCGAAGAGCGAGAATCCCCCACATGTATTGGTTATGACAGCAACACCGATTCCTCGTACACTCGCCATGACCATCTACGGAGATCTTGACGTGAGTATCATCGATGAGCTGCCACCAGGACGCAAACCCATTCAAACCATTCACAAATACGACAACCAGACAACAAGTCTTTATCAAGGTATCCGTCAGCAAGTGGCTGAAGGCAGACAGGTCTATATCGTGTTCCCGCTCATCAAGGAAAGCGAGAAGATGGACTTGAAAAACCTGGAACAGGGGTACGAGGGACTGAAAGAAATCTTCCCAGACCTGCGCATGAGCAAGATTCACGGACAAATGAAGTCGAAGGAAAAAGAAGCCGAGATGGCACGCTTCGTCCGCGGTGAAACCCAGATTCTCGTTGCCACCACTGTCATTGAGGTGGGTGTCAACGTTCCGAATGCATCGGTAATGGTGATATTGGAAGCACAGCGGTTCGGACTGTCACAGTTGCACCAGCTACGTGGCCGTGTGGGACGTGGTGCCGACCAGAGCTATTGCATCCTCGTTACCGGTCAGCAACTCAGCACCGAAACACGCAAGCGAATTGATATCATGTGTGAAACCAATGACGGTTTCCGTATTGCTGAAGCCGACCTGAAACTACGCGGTCCTGGTGATCTGGAGGGCACGCAACAAAGTGGTATGGCTTTTGACCTGAAAATTGCCGATATCGCCCGCGACGGACAAATCGTGCAACTCGCCCGTGACGAGGCACAGAAAATCATCGATGACGATCCCACTTGTGAAAAATCGGTCTATCAAATACTTTGGAACCGTCTTGCGGCTTTACGGAAAACCAATATCAATTGGGCAGCGATATCGTAGGAGGTGAAAGGTGAAAGGTGAAAAGTGAAAGGTGAAAGGTTAAAGGTTAAGGGTTAAGGGATAAGGGTTGAGGGACTAAAGTTATTGTTTTTATGAGTTTAAAAGTCCCTAAAGTCCTTAAAAGTCCAATAAAAACTGTTAATTATACAATATTCATACAACTTTTTCCAGAACAATGCGTTATCTTTGCAGCGATTTTTGTTTTTCACGTCCTTTTGTATGGTTTTTCGTGGAAGATGAAAGGGGACAACAAAGAGGCTCCATTCGGAGCATTAGATGTTCCATTCGGAGATCTATCAAATAATGTTTAAACGAATTATGAATTTTAAAAAGACTATAAAGACAACTGTATTGTGTTCTATCATGACCTTGACGTCAATGTCCGCATCCGCTCAGGATCTGTTGGCACGTCAGGCTCCCGTTGACCGAAAAATGAAAGCTGTTGACTCGATGGTAGTCAAAGGCATGATGGAAAGAGAATCATTTGAAAACCCCTCAGCAGACCTCTATCAGGATTGGGACAACCGCTATGCTCACAAGGCCACAACCCTGCCAGAGACCTATAAAATCGACCTTCGTGGTTTTGCTATGCCAACCCGTAGCCGTGTGATTACCAGTAATTTCGGACGTCGTTGGGGTCGCCAGCACAAGGGATTGGATATCAAAGTATATATCGGCGATACCATCTATGCTGCATTCTCTGGAAAAGTTCGTATTGTAAGATATGAAGCTAACGGATACGGAAACTATGTTGTGATTCGCCATAACAATGGTTTGGAAACTATCTACGGACACATGAGCAAACAGCTTGTACGTGAAAACCAGACCGTCCGTGCCGGACAACCGATCGGATTAGGCGGCAATACGGGACGTAGCACGGGTTCTCACCTTCATTTCGAAACGCGTCTCTGCGGCGTTGCTCTGAACCCTGCCTTGATGTTCGACTTCAAGAATCAGGATGTTATCGGCGACTACTATATTTTCCGCAAAAACACGTATGAAAATGAGTCTGTTCAGGCAACCCGCATGCGTGGCAAGAACGATGACCACGGCTACAAGCCCAGTGATGTAACGGGTAAAGTAGAGTAAGGAGTAAAGGAGTAAGATTAGAATATGCAAAGGCGTTCAGACAATTGGTTTGAACGCCTTTGTTGTTTATTTCTTAAAAATACCACGAACGACAAACCACAAATGCATAACGACTGTCATTAGGACGCCATAATGTTTGCACATCACATGGAAACGTTCGTTCAAAGATGCGCGATGGTTCTGTTTGGAGTCACCTCCAGCCAGGAAATTTGCAATGACAGCATCAACCTGTCGTAGCGGCAGACCACGCTTCTCCGCTTCTTTCATCACACGGATGCACCAATCGACATCAGCAGAGTGCCGATACGCTGTATTATATAATAAGGTACGCGCGAGATCGGTGCGGGCATAGAAGGCCTGATGGCACACCAGCATACCATAACGGAAAGAGCGCCAGTTCAATACCTTCGGCGCCTTCAGGCGGCGATGACGCAGAAACTGATAGTTGCTGTCCACGATATCGGTCTCTCCGTACAGCACAGCAGGCAACTCCTCTCCTTCTCCCACACACGCAGCCACCACCTCTAAGGTATGCGCCGAAGGCAGGAAGTCGCCGGCATTGAGAAACACGACATAGTCGCCCGTTGCCTTGACCAATCCTTTGTTCATGGCATCATACAGTCCTTTGTCTGGCTCAGAGCTGATGAGGATGGTATGGCCATTGTCTGCTGCGTCACTGCGTTCCTTGTATGCTTCGGCAATCGCTACCGTACGGTCTTTTGAAGCACCATCCACAATGAGATGCTCCACGTACGGATATTCCTGTTCCAATACGCTCTCTACGGTCTTTTCCAACACCGTTTCGGCTTGATAGGTAATGGTTATGATTGAAAAAGTAATCATTTTTTATAAGTTTTTATTTCTAGGATTTCCTAGGACATCCTAGATTTTCCTAGGACATCCTAGATTTTCCTAGGCCTTCCTAAGCCTTCCTAGGCCTTCCTAAAGATGATAGTGCTGATGAGCCAAAGCCTCCGTATAGAGTTCCGAATAACGTAAGGCTACAGCCTGTTGAGAATAGGTGCGTGCCACCTTTCGTACAGCCTCATGGCTCAACGTCTCACGATCAGCCTCATAGAGCACCCAGTAGAGGCCCTTTGCCAGGTCATCACTGTTTCTGTATTCCGCCACATAGCCGTTCTTTCGGTGGTCTATCATCTCAGGAATACCGCCCACCTTGAAACCCACACACGGCACACCGCATGCCATTGACTCCATGATGGTGTTGGGCAGGTTTTCCGACAACGACGGCATCACGAAGAGATCTGCGGCATTATATACATCGACAATCTTCTGCGTGTCGCTGACATATCCCAACGGATAGACAGGATACGGGAACTTGTCTACCACTTCCTCCGCATGTCCGCCCAGCACCACGATACCCGTTTGTTCACGACTGTCCGGATTTTCCGCTGTCATCTTCGTACAGGCATCGATCAGGTATTGAATACCTTTGTTCACATTGGTGATACGCTGCGACACAAACAGGATCAGCCGTTTGTCTATGGGCAGTCCTAAGGCTTCACGAGCTTTGATCCGGTCTTTGGGGCAGAACACATGGGTATCAATGGGATTCGGGATGCTCACCACTTTCTGGTTGCGTAGCAGTTCACTCTTCCCTGCCTCACCAGCCAACCACTTGCTGCAAGCCACAAAACGGATGGTCTGTCCCTCATACAGCTGTTGTTTTCGGTTCCATATCTTGGTCGATAGGTCATTCGACGAACCCTTTCCTGGCAAGTATTTACAATGATGGCAACCATGTGTATAGGCACGACAGCCCAGTGTCAGATGACAGATACCTGTTGCCGGCCAGATGTCATGCATCGTCCACACCACGGGTTTGCCCGATGACAGAATCTTCCTGATACCGCTGAGCGACAGCATACCCTGATTGATCCAATGCAGATGGATGACGTCAGCTTCCTGAAACGCTGGCAACATCGTAATATCATGACCCGCATTCGCCATATCAATCTCGAAAAGATGCTTGCGCGAGAAGTGCAGCCGCACAAACAAGCACAGACGCTCCCACAGGAAATGCCACTGGGAACACATGCCGCCACCCAAACCTATCACCGAGATGTCGTTGGTCTCTTTGTCGCGCACCAACATTTGGGCTTTCACACCATGGTTATTCAGCGCCTTCATCAGGCGTTTGGCAGCCACAGCTGCCCCTCCGTTGCGTTCGCTTGTATTGACGATTAATACTTTCATGCTTTATGTCCCTTTTTAGCTCCTCCGATAGCTTGCCCAGGGAGGGACAATTGGAGAAGGGCTTCAAAGGTAACCCTATTTTCCCAAACCACAAAGGAAATAAGGGGTTTATTGCCTGTGTTCGAGCACAAATTGTTGATTTATATCAAAAAAGTGCTAAAAAATGCAAGAAAATACCACAAACTATTGCAGGGTTTCCGAATTGGTTGTATCTTTGCATCGTCAAAAGGTTAATAGATTGTTTAGGTTAGTAGTAATAGATTTAGGTTTTTAGTTATTTTATTAAGGTAGAAGTTTAACCGATTGTTCATGGATGACAAAGGTGAACCGTGAGGCTCCCTTTGATTTTGAAAAGGATTTTTAGTTAAACATAGTGT
>CADCPZ010000004.1 GCA_902803475.1 uncultured Prevotellaceae bacterium | reverse complement strand
TATCGCCGGTATTTTCAAAGCCCCAATCGCAGGATTGGTATTCACGCTTGAGGTATTGATGTTCGATCTGACAATGGCATCATTGTTGCCCATCCTCATTTCTACCGTTACAGCTACCTGCTTCTCCTATTTGTTTACAGGCACTGCACCTCTGTTCACCTTCCAAATGGAAAGCGAATGGTTATTAGAACGCGTGCCTGCAACAATTCTTTTAGGAATAGCCTGCGGATTGTTATCGCTCTACTTTATACGAGTAATGAACTTCTGCGAAAGCGGGTATGCCAAATTAGCCAACCACCGGTACTGGCGATTGCTAATAGGTGGGCTTGTGTTGAGTAGCCTCATCTTCCTTTTCCCCTCTTTATACGGTGAAGGATATACAGGTCTCGACATCCTGATTAATGGAAAGACAGAAGCCGACTGGAATGTGATCATGAATAACTCCCTGTTTGCCGGAAATGGTGATTTGCTGGTTATCTACATCGGATTGGTGGTCATCACGAAAGTCTTTGCAACCAGTTCCACCAATGGGGCCGGCGGATGCGGAGGTACTTTCGCACCCTCACTCTTTATTGGTGGATTCGGAGGATTCCTCTTCGCCCGCTTATGGAATATGCATCAGATTGGTGTATATATCCCAGAAAAAAACTTCACGCTTTACGGAATGGCAGGAGTGATGGCGGGTGTCATGCACGCTCCCCTAACGGGTATATTCCTGATAGCAGAGCTTACGGGAGGATACCAGTTGTTCATACCTTTGATGATTGTATCCATCTGTGCATACCTCACCATCAGCATCTTCGAGAAGCACAGCATCTATGGGATGCGTTTAGCACGTGAAGGAAAACTCCTCACCCATCACACCGACCATGCTGTACTCACGCTGATGAGTCTTGATAGCGTTATAGAAAAAGACTACGAATCGGTTGGCCCTGATATGGAGATGGGTAAGATGCTACATGTCTTCAGCGGTAGCCGTCTCAGCTATCTGCCCGTTCTCGATAGTAGCGGTAAGTTGCTGGGAATCATTGATATTCGTAAGATTAGACATATTATGTTCCGAACGGAACTATACCATCGTTTCCGTGTCAGTCAACTGATGCACGAACCACAAGCCACACTTGGTGTCAACGAATCAATGGATCAGGTGATGAATAAGTTCGAAGAGACAAATGCCGACGTACTACCTGTTGTCGATTTAGACAATCACTTTGTCGGTTACGTCACCCGCACTCACATATACACCGTCTATCGTCAGATGGTAGCAGATATGAGTGAGGAATAGATAGGTTTAACATGAAGCAATAATCATTATGAGAATCGTCTTTATGGGCACACCGGAGTTTGCTGTCGCTACACTCCGCGCTCTTGTTGAGAAAAAATATAATGTAGTAGCTGTTGTCACACAACCCGACAAACCCGTTGGACGTCACGGAAGTGTGCTTCAACCGTCCGCTGTCAAGCAATATGCTTTAGAACAGGGTATTCCTGTCCTACAGCCAGAGAAGATGAAAGATCCTGCTTTCATTGAAGAGCTTCGCAGTTATCGTGCCGACCTGCAAGTGGTTGTTGCCTTCCGTATGCTTCCAGAGATTGTATGGTCGATGCCGCGATTCGGAACTTTCAACGTGCATGCAGCTCTCCTCCCCCAATATCGAGGTGCAGCACCCATCAACTGGGCTGTCATCAACGGAGAGACGCAAACTGGTGTCACCACCTTCTTTCTCGATCATGACATCGACACGGGCCGCGTCATCATGCAACGTCCTTTTGATATTCCTGATGATGCGGACGTGGAATACGTCTATGACGGACTGATGCATCTTGGCGCACAAATTTGCTTAGACACCATTCAGAAGATTGAGGAAGGCGACGGTTTTGTTGAAACGCTTCCCCAGGAAGAGATGATTCCCGTTGGTACGACCCTCTATGCGGCTCCGAAGATATTCAAGGATACTTGCCGCATCAACTGGAACCAACCTGCCAAGAAAATCTATGATTTCATTCGTGGACTCAGCCCCTATCCTGGCACGTGGACACATCTGCAGATAGCCGATCAGCAACCGCAGGTACTGAAAATCTACCAGTCAGCCAAGAGTCAGCGTCCTGCCAGCGATGAGCCAGGAACGTTCGTCGTCGAAAAGAATCATTTGTACATCAATACTGCCGACTACCAGTTAGAGATTATTCAACTACAGCCTGCCGGCAAGCGTCGTATGGCTGCTGCCGACTTCCTCAATGGCATTCAGAAATATCTGAGAACTCCGATTTCCGTCATCTGATTACCTTTCGTCCAGTCTTAATATAGACACCCTTCGGCATTTGACCATTTGACTGTTTGACGATTTTATGGCCTTGCAGATCATACCAGCAACTACTCCCCTCGCCCTTTGGGAAGGCTACGGGGGGGCGAGCATCGCTCGGGATGGAGGGGTTGGGGGTAGGCTTTATGTACACAGGTGTGTCATGTACCAGGTCCCTGACACTTCCTGACACTTTAGAACGTTTTTTGACAGAAACACCCCTTTTTTTTGACCGAAATCAATATATAAGGTCTAAGGTCGAAGGTCATTGAACTTCGTCCTCAAGGAACTCCGCATTGATAATAAGCTTATAGTGCAAACTTATAACCAACAGTCAGGGTAAACACGCTGTTCTTACTGTTCTTCTCACCAGGAATTTCAATCTTGTTCAGCTTTGTCAGGCCAATCTGATAGCGAGCATCAATGGTGACAGGTACCTTGAACTGGTAAGAAACACCAACAGGGATCGAGAAATCAAACTTCTTGTAGAGATCCTTCATGTCAACAGTTCCGTAAAGGTCAACTTCTCTGTTTACACCATCTTCAAAGACATCCATCTTGGCTTTTCCGTGTGCATAGAACTTAGAGGAAAGCATAAAACCGAACTGAACACCGGCCTTGATGGCAAACCCCTTGAAGATGTAGTAGTTGGCAACAATAGGCACCTTGAGGTAACCCAGGATATCATTCTGGTTCTTAATCTTTACCTTGATAGGTCCTTCCCAATACTCAAAGTCCTTCCATGCACAACCCTGAGTGGTATAGTTGATACCGGCTGCAGCACTAAACCTATCGGTGAACTGGTATTCAGCCTCACCACCGATGATACTACCTATTGCCATCTTCTTCTTCAGTGTAAGACCTTCGCCCATATCCAATGCGCCGACATTTGTAATTGAAGACAAAACACCACCGGCATACGGCTGCAATGACCATGTGCCCTTCTCAAACTGTGCATGAGCACTTACTGTAGCCATCAGGGCGGCTACTGCCATCATCATGAATCTTTTCATAGTCTAAATAATAGTTAGTGAATAAATTAAAGTTGTTACAACTGCAAAAATAAACATTTATTTGTAATTGGCAAAATCTTTTCCCTCATTTTTTCTTACCAGTCATTACACAAAAGTTCCGGTTCCTTTTTTGTACATATATAAAAAAGCCCCCTTAAAGGAGGCTTTTCTTACGCCATACAGCTGGTAACGCCCAGCGTAGTTCCTATTGCCGTCAAAATGGCAATCACTGTCTGAATGACAAACTTCCAAACGTCTTTCTTGCTATTCATAGTAATTAATTTTTAGTGGTTATTGAAGTTGATTTAACAAAAACCGTAAAAACACTTTTGTTCATATTGAGACTTCGTCTTTGATGTTGTGCCTGTAGCCTTCTGCTTGTAAGCAAGCTTCCAGCCGAATGCTCCATTCACCTCCTCATCCTTTCAGGATTCAACCTGAACAAAAGAAAAACCGTAAAAACCGAAGGCAGAGTTAAGCTTGCTTGGGCTATGCTGAGGTTTATCCTGTTTTCGCAGGAACTGCAAAACCATCGACCTTCGGTCTCAAAAACCCGCGATTGCGAATTTAATATCAAAGGAAGGTTTTGACTGCTCTCGGTTTTCACTGTTTTTCTTTCTGTGGGATTGTTACCACATAGTGGTTGTGGAAAGTGGTGTGGCTGTGGCTAAAGCTTGCTTTAAGACAAAGCCATAACGCTTAACACAAGAAGCCTTGAGCTTCAATCCCGCTGAAAGGGTTTTTTAGGTTTTCTTTTATTCGTCAAAATACTTCCTTTTAGTCAGTGGGTCTTACGACAAATCTGGTTTTTGATTTTTTTGAGGAGAGGAAGGGGGAATGAATCATCTGCAGCTT
>CADCPZ010000003.1 GCA_902803475.1 uncultured Prevotellaceae bacterium | reverse complement strand
ACTCTCTTAATTGACCGCATCCTCGACATTGCCGTTGAGCCAGGCGACATCGTAATGGATTGCTTTGCCGGTAGTGGTACCACGGCACACTCCGTACTGAAAGCTAACGCCGCAGATGGTGGCGATAGAAAGTTTGTGCTGTTGGAACAGGACGAAGAAATTGTGAAGACCACTCAGACAAGAGTTCAACGTGCAATTAGTGGCTATAAGTTTACCGGCAACAAGACTGAGCGCCTTTATGAAAAGAAGCTAACTGCTCAGACTTTGAAACGAGTATCAGAGCATTATGATGATGCCAAGAAGATTTATGAGGAGGCCAAAGACTCAGGCAAATATACAGATGTTCATCAGCCAACTGTAAAAGACACCTTTATGGTAGTGGAAGCAGATACCCATTATGATGGTCATCGTGATGGCTTGGGTGGTGCTTTCGACATGATGGAACTCAGTGTCCCCCTATTTGTTGAGGGTACACATTATCTGAACGAAGAAGTTGGTGAAACGGAGTTGCGACGCTATGTTTACTATACAGAAACCCACCTCCCTCTCACACAAATGCGCTTAGAAGAATGCCCATATTGGCTTGATGACAATCAAGGCACTGGCTATTACTTCTATTACGAGCCTAACAGCATGACAACTTTTTCAAGAGAAACACTGTACATCCTAAAGGGTCGTATGCCCAATGGTATTGTTGTTTATGCAGACATCTGTGAATTCGCAGACGAAGAACTTCAGACGATGGGTATCACGTTCCGTCAGATACCCAGAGACATTCGTAAATTCTAAATCCCCTAATGATGAGACAGATAAACCCAAAAATATATCAAAAAGAGGTGTTAGGCGACCTGAAGAACTATATGTATCAGCTCAGGGAGTCGGATAATCTTCGCAAGGCATTTCAGAACCATTGGTTTAGCAGAAATCTTGATCCTGACACCAAGAATGAAAGATGGATGCATAAATACAACAACACAGCAGCACCAGGCATCCCCAATGTGACACTGAAAGTACCTACAGCAGGTGGCAAGACTTACATTGCTGCATTGTCTCTGCCTATTATTTTTGACTATCTGCCAGAAGAACAGCCCAAGGTTGTTGCTTGGTTTGTACCCAGTGACTCCATTAGGGAACAGACACTTCGTAATCTTCAAACACCAGGCCATCCCTATCATTTAGCACTCCAAAAGATGGGGCGCACAGTGATGGTGGCAGACAAGGAACAGGCTTTGATGGGTACAAACTTATCTCCAACTGAGGTTGAAGAACAGCTCACGGTTCTTGTATTGTCTGCCCAAAGCTTTGCTACCAAGAAGGGTGATGACCTCCGTTCATGGCGACAGAATGCCGCATTTGCTCAATGGGATAACCATTATCATTATTCTACTGAGGAAAGAATTGAAGGTGCTGACGAGCTTAGCCTGATACAATGGCTGGCTTGGCAGCATCCTGTTTGCATTGTGGATGAGAGTCACAACTTTGGCTCTGATATGCGTACAGAAATGCTGCGTATGTTAAATCCATCCATTATCCTGAATCTTACTGCTACGCCAAAGGCAGAGAGTAATATCATCAGCTTTGTTGATGCAGGAAAATTGAAAAAAGAGTCGATGGTAAAACTACCTGTGGTACTCTATAATATGGAGAGTACTGAGGATGTTATCATCAATGCCAAGCGTCTGCAAGAAAGTCTGGAACGTCACGCCAAACAATATAGGAATCAGAGCGGCTATTACATCAGGCCTATTGTACTGCTGCAAGTAGAACCAAGAACAGGCAAGGAAGATGCAAATTTCCAGCTGGTGAAGCAAGCCCTGCTAAAGATTGGCATACCAGAAGAGCAGGTAAAACTGAAACTTGCAGACCCACATAACGAGCTGAAAGGTGTGGACTTAATGGCACCAGACTGTCCTGTTAGATATATTATCACGGTGAATGCCTTGAAGGAGGGTTGGGACTGTCCTTTTGCCTACATATTGGCGGCATTGTCGAATCGAACTTCTCCAATAGATGTCGAGCAGGTGTTGGGTCGTATTCTTCGTCAGCCCAATGCAACAAGGACAAAAGACCCGCTGTTGGATGAATGTTATGTGCTGACAGCAAAGCAGGATTTCTATGCAGCAGCAGAGGCTGTCATTCAATCTTTGGTTCGCTCAGGATATAGTCGTCGTGACTATCGAGAGGCACAACCAGATCTTTATCGAGATGAAACGTCATCTATTGTCAGTGAACCTTCGACAGAGCCTGGACAAGCAACTATTTGGGAAGAGCCAGGCGGTGAACTCAAATTGGATTTGGATAAGATGGCTGAAAAAGAGAAAGAACTCTCTACAGACATTGAAACTCTGGAACAAAGGGCTATAGAAGTAAGCAAACAATATGAGGAAGAAATAAATCAGTTCCCTCAAAACGAAATAACGCCTATGGTTGAGAATTATCCTATTCGGAAAGATGTGAGAGAAGTGGCTCAGTCCATTCGCATCCCTCTGTTCTCCGTCGAAAATCAGACCGTAAATGACTTCTGTCCGGAAACTCACATCCTTTTGACAAAGGAGAAACTGAATAAGGACTTTAAGTTGCTGAATGAAAATTATAAGGTCAAACTGATTGATTCGCAATCAGGAGTAACTAGTATTGACTTGATGGATAGTGGCGATGGGCAATATACACCAAAGCGCACACCTGTTAATAAGGTTGTGCTGAATAGTTTGCGCCAGACATTTGCTGTTTTCTCTGACGATATGAAACGAAGGGAGTTGACTAAAGTTATCGTTGACCATCTTCGCTACAATAGTATACCTCACCAAGATCTGATAACTTACGTAAGCAGGGTTCTGGAAGATTATAATGGCGAACAATTGTCAGACTTCTACATGACAGTCAAAAACACGGCAAAGGCATTCAAGGTGAAGATAGATGATGCACTCGAATTACACCGTTTGTCTAACTTGAAAAAGTGGCTTGCTTCACGTTATGTGCAGATGAATTGCTACTATGAGTTCCCACAAAATCAGAGCGTAGCGAAGCCTTGGCAAAGCGTGGACTGTTCTTTGTATATAGCAGAAGAGAAACCCAGTGACTTTGAGGAAAGAATCATCAACAAGATAGCGCAGGAGGAAAACGTACACTTCTGGCATCGTAATCCTGAGGGTCGTAAGAATACGCTTACCCTGAATGGATTTATCTATCATCAGCCCGACTTCGTTGTTGTGCTGAGGAGTGGTGATGTAATGCTATTGGAAACCAAGGGTGAGCCATATCTCAATGAGGAGAGTAGGCGTAAGATGATGCTGGGAGCACTTTGGGAGAAATACGCAAATATGAACGGTGGTGGAAAGTTCCATTATTTCATGGTGTTTGAAGAAGAGCACGACGAAGAAGAAAAGGCTTTGAGTGTAGCAGAAGTAATAGACCTTATCCGTCAATTTAAATAGTAATCACTGCCTATGATTATAGCCAAGGCCCTTCATTACATGACCTCAGAGGAAGCATCAAAGCTGAACTGGAAGCGCATTACACACGATTTCACGGAAGCTTCTATTGATGCCCTTATCGACATGCAGAACAATAGACAGGACAAGCAGTCAGTCTGCGACATGATATTAAGCGCCTTGAAGAACGATAGCCAAAAGCACATCCATGAGGCTGAGATTGAGAGTAAGCTGCTGCTGATTCGCAAGATGATAGAGAATGGTGTCTATTCGCCTTACAGAGAAATAGAACGTCTGTCGCAAGAGAACGACGTGAAGGATAAGCAGATAACAGAGTTGATGACTCAACTGGAGGTGGCAAAAGACAAAGGTGATGAACTTAGGGAAGAAGAATTGTTGACAATGATTGTTCAGCAATCCATCCGTTTAGGAGTTGACGTAACAACTCATGTTGATCATGTGCTGAGAAAGGTTTATTGGGGTACAAACAAGTTCCCTAAACACTTCGAGTGGTTGGATGAGTACATTGCTCATCCAGAATCTCAGAGTACCATCTTTGAGGCTATCAGGGAACTAACGGAAAAGCTGGAAAAGGCGGCGAATAAGCCTACTAATGAGTTCAAGGTCTATCCTCAAGCTGGCAGTACTGCAAATTTGGGCTGTCAGATGCAGAGTCCTGAATTTAAGGTGATACCACCATCGAAGGAACAACAGCCGGTATTGGAGAGTAATATATAGGGTGACGAGAACGTTTAAATAAATAAGGAAGATCATTAGTGTCCCGTTAAAATTGGGACGAGTTAAATATTAATCAAATAACCCCGGAATGAGGGGACAATCGTGTTCTTTGACATCGT
>CADCPZ010000002.1 GCA_902803475.1 uncultured Prevotellaceae bacterium | reverse complement strand
TCGTCGTCACGGAGGAATGCCAGTATTTTTCCAGTCGTATATCGCCACCATTCACCTTCCAGTTGTATCTGTCGGAAGAAGATTCCTTTGCTGGCCAGCATCTGCTCCAACTGTTCTGGCTCCACCATGTTCTGGACGTTGCTCTTCAGTTGGTTCAACGTACTTCGGTCAACCATCGACATGAAGACATCGCCCGCACGGCTCGTAGCCTTACGGTTGCCTTCTATGCGGCGCATCAGTTGTTCAAGCATCTCTGTCGTCATATCTATTCTTCCGGCTTAGCGAAAACGTTCAATTGGTAGTATAATCCTTCTTTGTCTCCGATCAGACTGTCATGGGTGCCTTGCTGAACCACCTGTCCGTAATCGATGACATAGATGGTGTCGCACTGGCGGATGGTTTCCAGACGGTGAGCAATCATCAGCGACGTAATGCCCAAGGTGCGTACAGCCTGCATCACCTTTGTTTCAGTTTTTTTGTCAAGGGTAGCTGTAGCTTCATCCATCACAAGGATGGTTGGTTCTTTGGCCAAAGCAGCAGCAATCTCCATACGCTGGCGCTGACCTGCCGACAAATTCTGTCCGCACGTCTCTATCCTGCTCTGATAGCCGTTAGCCAAAGTCATAATCTCACCATGCAGCTGAGCATAGGTGGCAGCCTGTATCATGACTTCATCACTGATGCTCTCATCCCACATCTTAATATTATCGGTGATGGTTCCTTCAAACAAGGTACACTCCTGACTGACTACGCCGACACTGCTGGTCAGCGACAGACGGCTCACGTGATGGATAGGCTTTCCGTCGAGCAACACTTCTCCCTCCCAAGGTTCATAGAGGCCTGCCACCAATTTGGCCAATGTGCTCTTACCACAGCCAGATCTGCCTACAAATGCCACTTGTTCACCTTTCTTGATGCGGAGGGACAGGTGACTGATAAGCGGCGGCAGCGAACGGTCGTATCCGAACGTCACATCGCGCAACTCTATCTCACCAGTAAGTTTTAGAATTTCGGAACCATCGGATGCTGGTTCTCCTGAAGCCTCTGTCTTCTCTTCAAGAATCTCTTCCTGACGTTCCAAGACGGAGTGAGCTTTAAACACATCCTGTGTCACACTGGACAACTTCGTAACAGGATACAGCATCGCTGTCATAAAGCCCTGTGAGGCAAGAAGCATACCAGGCGTCAGTTCACCCTGAAGGATAAACCACGTACCCACACAGAGTAGCAAGGCGGCTGTAAGTCCTTGTACCAACAGAGGGAGTGCTCCCATCAGAATCATCTGACGGGTGGAAGCAACGCGGGCATTCAGTGCCTGGGCATAGAGTGCATCCCAACGTTGGTAGAAACGTTGCTCTGCACCTGCCGCCTTGATGGTTTCCATGCTGTGCATACCAGCCATCGTAGCACTCTGCAAATGTCGTTCCGTCGCCTCCATACTGCTTGCCTTTCGTTTCTGATAGTTGGTGCTCAGACGGATGGACAGTACGATCGTACCTAAAGCAATCAGTTCCATCAGTCCTAGTTTCCAGTGGTAAACAAACAGCAGATAGGAGAAGATGACTACATTCAGCCCTAAGACGGCAGCCGAAGCGAGGTCGAAGAGGTTGACACCTGTTTTTCCTATACCCATAAAACGGGCAATCAGGTCGCCTGCTGAATAACGGCTATGTGTCGATATCGGCAATCGTAACACATGCCAGATATAGCGTGCCTGACTGATGACGCTGAAGCGCATGGTCAGCTTACGGCGGTGACCGTTGAGCACCAGCCATGCAACCAGTTCCAGAATGAACAGTCCGCTGTACATCAGTATCAGTGGCTGGAACCACTCTGGGTTCTTGCCTGTGATGATGTTGTCGGTGAAGACCTGCTGGAAGAGTGGCGGGAAAAGGGTGATGCCAATGGTGATGACATAGAGCAGCAAGCTGAAAAAGATCAGCATGCCTCCGCCTTTCATAAAGCGGCGCAATAAACCCCATGTCGATTTCTCACTCTTCATATTCCTATCATCTTACCTCTGAATATTAAAAAGATACTCGTAAATCGAGCGGCGGCGCGTTTCTGTCAGCACATTACAATAGGTACCGATACCCATTTCCACATTCTTGGGCTGACCAAACGACCAGTCATAACGCGTGGAGTCCTGTGGGGAATGTTTCAATTCGATAATCACCTGCCAGGCCGATTCCTTCATCGAGAAGAGTGCATCAGCCATCGCAGTACTCTTCAACTGATTGACGATTTCTTCGTGGGGAGTAGGATAGCGGTCTATGCTGGTAATGATACCATGCACATAGCCCGTTTCATCACGGTCATCGCCTCGGGGCCATACCTGTGCCTCCATACCCTCACGCAGGTCGTGCTGGGTTTCCATATCGACGTATGCCACCAACATGGTATGCACCGTACCGTCGGCATGATGGTCGCATACCATACTCACCAGAGGTTCTAAAGGTACAAAACCTTCGCGGTCTTGTTTAGCAAACAACACCGTACCATGCAGTTTGCTACACACAATACTGTCTTTGCCGTCAATCTGAACTCGTGCAATCTGTTGCCCTTCTATCACAGTGTCACCCGTATGTACGAACATTTTGGTAATCGTACCCTGCGAGTCCAGCGTGATGTCATCTGTTCCGTGATGTGGGAAGATGAGTCCACTGTATTCTACACGGTCGGTCACCGTACCCAGCACGCCCCATACAATAAATGCAGCCAGGAGCAGCAAGATGGTACTGCCAATGAGTAGAGGCGACACAGAGGTCACACGCACATAATCCTGCACTCCGTCAGGCGTTTCCAACTGCCGCTGACGGCTTTTCTCTGCAAAAGGACTGGTGTTATTCATTGTTTTAATGGTTTTCTTTTTATCTAGTTCTGGTGTACCCACTATGTCAATGCTGCAAAAGTAATATATTTTTTGCAATCTCCAAATGATTGGAAAGAAAAACTTTCATCTCAATACTTTGCGCAGGCCCCTTCCTTCATCTATTTATGTATGGTTTCTATAATCCAAAGGTGAACATCTAGAATAGAAAGTGGGCAATTTGTGCATATTTTTTCAATAGCAAAATGCGACGCACGCTCTGATTGATACGCTCCTCTGAAATTTTTCCTTCCTCTACAGCCTTCACGACGGCATCAAATGCCTCTACTAAGTTTTTGGGACTGAGCACGATGTCGGCACCAGCCTGAATGCAACCTAACGTGGCTTCGATGTTGGTGAATTGCTTCGTGATGGCTCCCATCTCCATCGCATCGGTCACGATGATGTTCTGATAGCCCAGTTCATCGCGTAGCTTGTCTTGCAGAATAACAGACGACATGGTGGAAGGAATGTCCGAACCTGTGACCTTAGGCGCACCGATGTGAGCGGTCATAATCAGTTGACAGCCCCAATTGATGCCGGCACGGAATGTCACCATCTCGCAGTCGAGCATCTCAGCCCAAGTCTTCTGCGTTTGGTCGTAGCCGTAGTGTGTATCAGCCTTCGTGTCGCCATGACCAGGGAAATGTTTGATACAGCCTATGATGCCGGCATCTTGCAGTCCTTGAAGATAACTTGTTACCATAGGAGCAGCCACATAAGGGTCGTCACTGAAAGCACGAGGACCGATAACAATATTGTCAGGATTAGTGTTTACGTCGGCAACAGGGGCAAAATCAATATCGAAACCATAGCCATTAAGATAGGTACCGATGGTGTTACCACATTCATAGGCATTAGCTGGATCGCCAGTAGCACCGATAGCTGCCATTGACTCATACTTCTTTACATGGAAATTGGGATTGTTGGCGATACGGGACACGCGGCCACCCTCTTCGTCGATACACATCAGAGGCTCTCCTTTTAATGCTTTCAGTTGTGGTATAAACCGTGCCAACTGAGCTTCGTCCTTAATGTTCCATGCATAAAGGATGATTCCGCCTACAGGGTATTTTTCGTTCACACCTTTCATACAGTTGTTGACCTCTTGAAGTTCTATAGGCATCAAGTCGGAATACTCCTTCCAATGGATAGTCGTGTCAAGTGCCTCAGGGCGCACAAAGAACATTTGTCCTACTTTTTCGCGCAACGTCATCTTCTTCAACTGTTCCTCAACCTCTTCTGCAGGTGATGGATTTACGCCGTTATCATCGGTACACGATGTTATCACTGTGCCGCAAATCAGGATGGCGGCAAACATCCATAGTTTCAAGAATTTCATAAGTTTTAGTGAATAAATAATACTCAAATTGTGCAAAAATACACATTTTTTTGAATAGAGACGGAAGGTTTGGGATAAATTTTTCTTTTTATTTTTTCTGTCTTCTGATTGGTATTATCAAAAATATATCTAAATTTGTAGCGGAAATTTAAAAATAACATGAAAAGAAAGACATTAATTGGAATGTGCACCCTCATGGGTGCATTGCTGATGACTTCTTGTACAGGCGAGAAGTTCCATATAACAGGAAAGATGGAGAATGCAAAGGACTCTGTCTTGTATTTTGAGAATATGAGTTTGAACGGTCCTGAGAAATTGGACTCTGTGAAACTCGATGAAGCTGGAAACTTCGAATTTTCCGGAGACAGGTGCGAGAATCCAGAGTTCTATCGTTTGCGTATTGCAGGACAGATTATCAATATTGCCATTGACTCCACAGAGACGGTGAATGTGAAAGCATCGTATCCGCTGATGGCCACGAACTACGATATAGCAGGTTCATATGAGAATGAGAAGATAAAGGAACTGGCTCTGAAGCAGATTGAGTTGCAGACACGTGTACAAAATGCGGTAAACAATCCTACTTTAGCGGGCGACTCGCTGGTCAACGTGATAGAACAGATGATTGCCAACTATAAGGAAGATGTAAAGCGTAACTACATTTATAAGGAGCCGATGAAGGCCTATGCTTATTTCGCTTTGTTTCAGTACATCACCGTCAACAATAGGAGCCAGTTACTCTTCGACCCCTCACTATATCCTGAGGATGTGAAAGTTTTTGGTGCTGTTGCCACCAGTTGGGACACCTATTATCCGAACTCCCTGCGTGGTGAGAACCTGCATAACATCGCACTACGTGAAATGACCGACCAGCGTATCATCAGAAAACGCGAGAATCAAGTGCTGACCGTTGATAGCAGCAAGGTGAATGTGACAGGCGTCATCGACCTACCTCTGATTGACAACAAGGGTTTGCAGCGACACCTAACCGATCTGAAGGGACAGGTGGTATTGTTGAACTTCCATGCGTTTGCAGCAGATGGCAGCAATGATTTTATCATGCAATTGCGCGAACTCTATAACAAATATCACGCTCAAGGACTGGAAATCTATCAGGTTTCGCTCGATGAAAACGAACATTTCTGGAAGACACAGACGGCTGCGCTGCCTTGGATTAACGTCTATGGCGCCAACCAATCGGTCTGCAACGTCTATCTGGCTCCTGTAACCACCACTCCCGTGTTCTACCTGATAGACCGCGGCAACAACGTGGTGAAGAACCCGTCACAGATCAAGGATGTAGAAGCGGAGATTAGAGCTTTGTTGTAAAAATTGAATATTGAAAATTGAGAATTGAGAAATTACTGTTCGCATTGCCTCTGTTGCTCCTCAGCGCTACAGTTCATGCACAGACATTCTCGATAGAGCATGTGAACGACAGCCTGAACTATCTGGTACTGACGGAGAACGGGCAGCAGGACAAATGGAAATTGGCTTACCCTGTTTATCAGTTTCAGACAGGTGATGTCGATGGTGACGGTAAGACTGACGCGCTGGTGGGTGTCATCAAAGGCACCCGATACTATCCAGAGAAAGCCCGCCGACTATTTATCTATAAAAATAAGAACGGGCGCGTACGTGCGATGTGGATGGGGTCGAAAGTGGGCGGTCCAATTGATGACTTTCGGTTTGTCGATGGACGGATTCGCGTACTTGGGCATACGACCGATGGAAAATACGTAGTAGCAGAATACCAGTGGCAAGGCTTCGGTCTGGAGTTTATTTGCTACTTATGCAAAAATGAAAGTGAAGAGTTGGCAAGGACGATACTGGATTCACCATTAATAAGATAACTAACATCCATCATTACTATTTACTTTAAAAGGTTAACCATATGAAAAAGTTTTTATTGTTCATCGCATGTCTTCTGACCCTTCCCACATGGGCACAGGAAGACCAGGTTGTAAAGCCTTTGATCCTTCCAGGTAAAGGCCATATCAACGTAGAGAAGCTGAATGGTAAGATTGACATGAACATGGATATCTCACAACTCAGCGTAAGTGAACTTCGTGTGCTGCGTAATGCTTTTGCTGCCCAGCAAGGTTATGCTTTTATGGATGGCGATTTGCGCAGTGTCTTCGAAACTACATCGTGGTATCATGACCGCCTGTGGGAGAAGTTTGAAAAAGAGGATGCGAATAACACGACTATTCCTCTGAAATACACATCCGACCAACAGGCTTTCATCGACAAGCTGCAGGCGCGCGAGAAGGAGTTGCTGGCAGATAACGGCAATTTTTCGCCATCTAAGCGGATATACAGGGTGAACATCGAGAACCTGGTGAATCCTTATCAGCTGGAGGAAATCGACCCGAAGCTCATGGATATGTTGGGAAAGAACGGTTTTGCGATTGTTCCTGACCAAAAGATTCAATTGTTCCATATTTATGAGAAGAACGACTACAGTAATTTCCCGTCGTTTGTGACTACCGACCTGTATCTGCAACTCTTTCATCTCTACTTCGATGCCGTGCTCAGAAGCATTGAGGAGGAGAAACTCAACGGTGTAATGATTTCCCTGTGTCAACAGTTGTATGATGAAATGGGAAAGACAGCACGTACCACCAAGAGCGCGGAGGTAAAGGCTGCTGCTGAATATGATCAGGCCTTTGCTGCTATTGCACTGGCATTGGCTACGGGTGAAAAGATAAAACCTGTGGCTGCCGCATACAAAGAGATGGTGAAAGACGAGGTTCAAAAGGCGATGAACGCTGAAAACAATTATTCAGAGTTCCTGGAGTATAATAATGTGATGTTTGCATACGCTTTGTTCCGTCCTCGTGGTCACTACACCCGTTCGGAAACCGTGAAGAGGTATTTCCGTGCGATGATGTGGTTGCAGACTGCTCCGTTCCATGCAGACAACGACCGCCAGCTAAAACGTATGGCATTGATGGCAGAGACCATCTGCAAGAATGAGAAGATCCGCAAGACCTACGACCGCATCAACATCCCGATTACCTATATGATGGGTGAGCCAGACAATGTCACAGCTCTGCAGGTATATCAGGCATTCGGTAGCAAAAACATTCCGATTGAAAAACTCTTTGCCGACAAGAAGGCAATGGACGCACTGAGCAAACAGATGATAGAACTTGCTGGAAAGCAGATACGAATCCGTCCAAAGTTCGAAAACACCAGCCCATATAAAATCAACTTGATGCCGCAGCGCTACCAGCCCGATGGCGAGGTGCTCAACGAGATGGTGGATGTTGAAAACACGCCTACCAAACGAGGTGCACCGATGGGACTCGATGTTTTTGCTGCGATGGGATGCACGAAAGCTGAAAATATTCTCACGGATGAGCTGGGGCAAGACAGACAGTGGAAAGGCTTCATGCCGACGCTGAAGAAGATGAAGGAACGCATGAAGGAAATCAACTGGAA
The DNA here is from genome assembly GCA_902803475.1 of uncultured Prevotellaceae bacterium. Lineage (GTDB taxonomy): Bacteria > Bacteroidota > Bacteroidia > Bacteroidales > Bacteroidaceae > Prevotella. Next base: position 25,676 of record CADCPZ010000002.1, on the reverse strand, counting down.
GGCTACGATCTGCAACCAGTGGCTGGATGCTTTGCAGACGATGAACCAGGCAAAGACCAACGTTCCTTACTTTATGCGAGGTGAAGCCTGGCAGAAGAAAGATCTGAACGCCGGACTCGCCTCCTGGGCAGAACTGAAGCATGATGCTATCCTTTATGCCAAGCAGCCCGTTATTGCCGAATGCGGCGACTATGGTCCTCCCGAACCCGTTGTCAAGGGTTATGTAGAGCCTAATGTGCCTTTCTGGCAGAAAGCCATCGACCTGATGGATGCTACGACAGAGCTGCTAAACCGCTTCGACCTGATGACAGAAAAGGCACAGTCAACGACCAAAGAAATCAGAGAACAGGCTGAGTTCTTCTTGAGCGTCAGTAAGAAAGAGTTGCGCGGTGAGGAGTTGAGCGACGTAGAATACAATAGCATCGAGATTATCGGATCTACCTTCGAAAATATTTCCCTGAGTCTGGTGAGCGAGAAAGACCAGTATCTGATGGGATGGGACAATGTGGAGAGTGCCGACAAGTCGGTTGCCATTGTTGCTGATGTATGCACAGCCAATGGTTTCAATAACCCCAAACCGTGCGTTCTCTATGAGGCAGTAGGTACGGCAGATGAAATCTATGTGATCGTAGAAATCAAAGGCTACCTTTATCTGATGCGTGGAGCTGTACTTTCCTATCGTGAGTTTGACCGTCCTGTACAAGAGCCGCGCTTGACTGATGAAGAATGGCAGCAAATGTTGAAGACTTATCCCACCAGAGGTGTTCCTTCCTGGATGAATGAAATTACGGTTCCTCTGAAAAAGCTACCAGAAGACAACGAAGAAGTATTCTATAGTTCAGGATGTTAAAGCCCCTCCTTCTCATAACCATGATGGCATTCGGCTTTCAGCCGGATGCCTTCTGTGTTCCTGCCTCCAAGTATCTTGCCGAGGAAGATACGCTGACGATAGCCTTTACGGGTGATATCTTATTGGACAGGGGCGTTCGGAAATGTATCGAAAAGAATGGAACAGACGCTATATTCTCTGCTTCCATCGATTCCTTGTTCCGTACATGTAAACTTGTGGTGGGCAATCTGGAGTGTCCTGCCACAAAAATCCAACAGCGTGTATATAAGCGGTTTATGTTTCGTGCAGAACCCGAATGGCTCCAAACCTTGAAGAAACATGGTATCACTCACCTAAATCTGGCCAACAACCACAGTATTGACCAGGGAAGAGAAGGTCTTTTGGACACTAAGCGAAATATTGAGCAGGCAGGAATGGTGGCTGTCGGAGCAGGCAGGAATATGCAGGAGGCAGCAGCGCCTGTATTGTTGGCAGAGCAGCCCAGACGTGTTTATCTGTTAGTATCGCAGCGGCTTCCTTTGGAGAATTTTGCCTATCTGCCAGACCGTCCCTGTGTCAGTCAGGAAAGTATGGACAGCTTGTGTGCACGTATCCGCTGGTTGAAGGAACAGGAGCCGGATTGTTATGTGATTGTTAATGTTCACTGGGGATGGGAGCACCATATGGAACCCACACTTAAGCAACGACAAGAAGCACATCGTATGGTCTGTGCAGGTGCAGATTTGATTATCGGTCATCACACCCACACATTGCAAACAGTAGAAACCTGGCAAGGAACACCGATTTACTATAGTCTGGGAAATTTTATTTTTGACTTGGATAACCCCATCAACACCCGAACGTGTGTGGTGAAGGTGCTAATGACGAAAGACAGTGTAACGATAAACGCACTGCCCGTAGAAATAAGACAGTGCGTTCCGTATGTTTTAAGGAGCGAGGATCAAGAGGAAAAGATTGCTCCTTAAAAGCTCTTTAACCAAGCTTGTAGGTTCAACTGCATTTCTAAATGGTGCTTGAAACCAATGCGCGAACCCCAACCATGTCCGCCTGTGGGATAGACATGGAGGGCGGCTGGTACATCATGGCGATAGAGTTCTACATAATAGGTCACTCCATTGGCTGGAGGCACGCTGCGGTCATCATCGCTGAGGGCAATGAATGCACGGGGTGTCACACGGCTGACGTGTTCATCGCTGCTATATTTCTTCTCATCGCGTTTACTGACCTTCTTGCCCAACAGATTATTGCGTGATCCTTCATGTCCGTAGCCGTCAACCATAGAGATAACGGGATAGAACAAAATCTGGAAATCAGGTTTAGCATCTCCTTTGCCCTGTGTGGCAATCATTGAGGCAAGGTGACCACCTGCTGAAAAGCCCATAATCCCTACGTCGCCAGTATTGATCTTCCATGCGGTAGCATTCTTGCGCACCAGCTTCATCGCAGTCTCTGCATCACCGATAGGAATATCGGGGTCTCCATGTGGCATGCGGTATTTCAAGACAATAGCAGCGATACCTTGGTTCTGGAAGAATTCACCCCAGTCGGTACCTTCCTTTTGTAGCGATAGGTGGTCATAGCCACCACCTGGACAGATGACAACCGCCCGTCCTGTTGCTTCTTTTTCTGCAGGGAGATAGACATAAACTTTGGCTGTGTCCTGTACATCAACACTATGGGGTTGTTTACCTTGATACAGGTTTGTTTCAAATGTACGTTGTGCTGAAATATTCATGGAGAGCATCATCATACCCATGAAAAGGAAAAGCTTACTCTTCTTCATCTTATTTTATTTTTTGCATTTATACTGTTTTATGTAGAAAACATCATATTTTTACAAGATGGTGCAAAGATAGTATTTTTTTTTTGTAATATTGCAGGCTGAAAGTAAATAATTCATAATCACCCAACAAAAGTTATGCAAAGTAACCCCCTCGACAAACAACAACATCCCTTAGAAAAATTCTCTTTTTGTCCTCATTGTGGCAGCAAGTGGAAGGTCAACAATGTTAAAAGTAAGCATTGTGAACAATGTGGATTTACCTATTATGCCAATCCCAGCAGTGCAACGGCAGCCTTCATCATCAACGACAGGAAGGAGTTGCTGGCAGTTAGACGAAAAAAGGAGCCTGCCAAAGGAACACTGGACCTTCCAGGAGGTTTTGTGGATATGGACGAAAGTGGTGAAGAAGGTGTTGTGCGCGAAGTGAAAGAGGAAACTGGTCTTGACGTTACGTGTGCGCGATATCTCTTTAGCATTCCCAATCTCTATGAATATAGCGGCATGGGCATTCATACGCTCGATATGTTCTATCTGTGTAAGGTTGCCGACACAACCAGTCTTCAGGCGATGGACGATGCGGAAGAGGCTCTTTGGATTCCCCTTTCTGCTGTTAATCCTGATACATTTGGTTTGTGTTCCATCCGTCAGGCAGTAGGCTTGTTTGTTAAAAAAACACAAACGTTCCCTATATAATAAGGTGTAAACTAAAGATTTTCATTACTTTTGCGCCCTTGAAATGAGAGCTATCGGCTTTCTCATGCAGATAATAAGTAACGCAAATATAATATGCAAGAGAATTTAGTGATTGTTGAGAGTCCTGCAAAAGCCAAGACCATTGAGAAATTTTTAGGTAAAGATTACAAGGTGATGTCCTCTTACGGACATGTACGCGACCTAAAAAAGAAAGAGATCAGTATCAATGAAGAGAGCTTAGAACCGGACTATGAAATTCCCGAGGAGAAGAAAAAGCTGGTTTCTGACCTAAAGAAGCAAGCAATGGCGGCCAAGCAGGTGTGGTTGGCGTCCGATGAAGACCGTGAAGGAGAAGCTATTTCATGGCACCTGTGTGAGGTGTTGGGATTGGATAAAGAGAAGACCAACCGTATTGTTTTCCATGAAATTACAAAACCTGCAATATTAGAGGCTATACAAAAACCACGCCGTCTGGATATGAACTTGGTGAATGCACAGCAGGCACGTCGTGTTCTGGACCGCTTGGTGGGTTTCAAACTGTCACCAGTATTGTGGAGAAAAGTTAAGCCGGCTCTTTCTGCTGGTCGTGTGCAGAGTGTTGCCGTACGTCTGATTGTTGAACGTGAGCGTGAAATCCAGAATTTTGTCAGTGAACCTTACTACCGTGTGAATGCAATTTTTGCCGTCATCGACAAAAACGGTTCCGCATCGGAAGTGAAAGCAGAGTTATCAACACGTTTTACGACTCACGAAGAGGCGCTCGCTTTCTTGGAGAAGTGCAAAGATGCTACGTTTAAGGTTGCCACTGTGCAAAAGAAACCATTGAAGCGTACGCCTGCACCGCCTTTCACAACCTCTACCCTCCAACAGGAAGCTGCCCGTAAACTTGGTTTTACGGTATCACAAACCATGATGATTGCGCAGCGTCTGTATGAAAGCGGTCGTATTACCTACATGCGTACGGACAGTGTGAATCTGTCAAGCCTTTGTATCAATGCCAGCAAAGTGGAAATTACCAACCTTTATGGCAGCGAATACGGCAAAGTGCGTCAGTATCATACGAATGCCAAGGGTGCACAGGAGGCACATGAGGCTATCCGTCCGACTTATATGAATGCCGCTACCATCGATGGAACCGCACAGGAGAAGCGTTTGTACGACCTGATATGGAAGCGTACGATTGCTTCACAAATGGCAGATGCCCAGTTGGAGAAAACAAATGTTGAAATAAGTATAAGTAATAGCGACGAGCGTTTCGTTGCTCAAGGTGAAGTCGTCACCTTCGATGGATTCCTAAAAGTTTATAGGGAGTCAACGGATGACGATGAGAATCAGGAGGAATTCTCCCACGTGCTGCCTGTAATGAAAAAAGGTGAAAACCTGCAACGTCGTGAGATAACATCAACAGAGCGTTATTCGCTTGGCCCTATCCGTTATACAGAAGCATCACTTGTAAAGAAACTGGAGGAACTGGGTATCGGTCGTCCATCAACCTATGCACCGACCATCTCTACGATTCAACAGCGTGAGTATGTACAGAAAGGTGACAAGAAAGGCGAAGAGCGTAGCTATGCTGTTGACACCCTGAAGGGTATCAAAATTAATTCGAGGACCAAGAAAGAAATGGCGGGTGCCGACAAGGGCAAATTAATTCCTACAGATATAGGAATCGTTGTCAATGACTTCCTCATGGATAACTTCCAAGAGATTATGGATTATAACTTCACGGCGAATGTAGAGAAAGACTTCGACCGTATCGCTGAAGGTAAATCGGCCTGGACCAAGGAAATCAAGAAATTCTATAAACATTTCTCACCAGAAGTAGAGGAAGTTATGAACGCTCGGGCTGAGCATAAAGCAGGTGAACGTGAACTAGGTATCGATCCTGTTTCAGGAAAGCCTGTCTATGTGAAAATCGGTCGCTTTGGTCCCGTTGTACAGATTGGTTCTGCTGAAGATGAAGAGAAGCCGCGTTTCTCACAACTTCCTGCCAACAAGAGTATGGAGACCCTTACATTGGAAGAGGCACTGGAGCTGTTTAAATTGCCGCGAACCATTGGTGAGTATGAAGGTAGTCCTGTTGTTATCGGTGCTGGTCGCTTTGGTCCGTATATTCTGCATTGCAAGAAATATGTGTCACTGCCGAAAGAGGAAGATCCGATGACCGTTACGCTGGAAACAGCAATAGCATTGATTGACGAAAGACGTCAGCAGGAGCAAAAGCGGCATATCAAGAAGTTCGAGGAAGATGCCGAACTGGAAATCATGAATGGTCGCTATGGTCCGTATATCATCTATCAAGGTCAGAACTACCGTATGCCCAAGAGCATGCATCCGAAGGCTGCCGAGTTGACTTACGAACAGTGCATGGAAATCATCAATGCGGCATCGGCTAAAAAGAAATAGGTATGATACGTGTGATTCTTATCGGGTTTATGGGTGCTGGCAAGACCACCGTTGGCAAGGCACTGGCTAAGGCACTGGGGGTGACCTTCTACGACCTTGACTGGTATATCGAGACCCGAATGAGAAAAACGGTCAAGCAGATATTCGATGAACAGGGGGAAGAGAAATTCCGCAAAATAGAGCATAATATGTTGCATGAAGTAGCGGAATTTGAAAATGTCGTCATCAGTTGTGGTGGCGGCACTCCTTGTTTCTATGACAATATGGATTATCTGAACCAACAGGGCGACACCATCTATCTGAAAGCATCACCCGATGTGCTGTACAAACATTTAAAAATTGCAAAGGGAGTACGACCGTTGCTTTTGAACAAAACGCCAGAGGAGGTACAGGTATATATCCGTGAAGAACTGAGCCGCCGCGAACAATTCTACGGCAAAGCAAAACACATTCTGAACATCGACGTGATGGATAGCTTAGACAAAGTACAGCACTGTATAGAAGAAATAAAAAAGACCGTCTTTTAATATAAGCAGAATATGAAAAAATGGACGATTGAAGACGCGAAGGAACTCTACAATATCAATGGTTGGGGAACCTCGTATTTTGGTATCAACGAACAGGGAGATGTCTATGTCTCTCCATGTAAGGACAATACACAGATAGATCTTCGTGATGTGATGGATGAACTGGCATTGAGGGATGTCACTCCGCCTGTTCTGCTCCGTTTTCCTGACATCCTTGACAACCGGATTGAAAAGACGTGGAGCTGTTTTAAGAAGGCGAGCAAGGAGTACGACTACAAAGGAGAAAACTATGTGGTCTATCCCATCAAGGTGAACCAGATGCAGCCAGTCGTAGAGGAGATTATCTCTCACGGAAAGAAATTCAATCTCGGTCTAGAGGCTGGCTCCAAGCCAGAATTGCATGCCGTCATCGCGATGCAGTGTCAGAGCGATTCTATTATCATCTGCAACGGCTACAAAGACCAAAGTTATGTCGAGTTGGCCCTGTTGGCACAAAAGATGGGTAAGCAGGTGTTCATCGTTGTAGAGAAGATGAACGAGTTGGAGGTCATCGCGAAGGTCGCTAAGAAACTGAATGTGAAGCCGAATATCGGTATTCGTATCAAATTGGCTTCGTCAGGCTCCGGCAAATGGGAAGAAAGTGGCGGTGATGCCTCAAAATTCGGACTTACGAGTGCGGAACTGCTCAATGCCCTTGATACCCTTGATAAGAAAGGGCTGCACGATTGTCTGCGCCTAATCCATTTCCATATCGGTAGTCAAATTACAAAGATTCGCCGTATCCAGACGGCGTTGCGTGAGGCAGCACAGTTCTATATCCAACTTCATAAGATGGGTTATAATGTTGACTTCGTAGATTGTGGTGGTGGTTTAGGTGTTGATTATGATGGTACCCGTTCACCCAGTAGCGAGAGTTCTGTCAACTACTCCATTCAGGAGTATGTCAACGACTGTATCTATACATTTGTTGACGCAGCCAACAAGAACGAATTGCCTCACCCGAATATCATCACTGAGAGCGGACGATCATTAGCAGCACACCATTCCGTGCTGGTTATCGATGTGTTGGAGACAGCTTCGCTACCGGAGATGTCGGAGGACTTTGAACCAGATGAGAACAGCCATCAATTGGTCAAAGACCTCTATGAAATATGGGATAACCTGTCACCGCGCAATGTGTTGGAAGACTGGCACGATGCCGAACAAATTCGCGAGGAGGTTCTCGACTTGTTCAGTCACGGTATTGTTGATCTGAAGACCCGTGCAGAAATCGAGGCCATGTACTGGAGTGTTTGTCATGAAATCAATATCCTCACCAAGAGTCTGAAGCATATCCCAGAGGAACTGATGAATATCGACAAACTCTTGGCCGACAAATATTTCTGTAATTTCTCGCTATTTCAATCGCTTAGTGACTCTTGGGCCATTGACCAATTGTTCCCGATTATGCCTATACAACGACTCACGGAACGTCCGACGCGCAATGCCACCATTCAGGATATCACCTGCGACTCTGACGGCAAGATTGTGAATTTTGTAACCAATCGTCATAACTCTCATTCGCTACCCGTACATGCACTGAAAAAGAACGAGAACTACTATTTGGGTGTTTTCTTAGTGGGAGCCTATCAGGAAATCCTCGGTGATATGCACAACCTCTTTGGTGATACCAATGCCGTACATATCTCTGTAAAAGACGACAAGTATCACATCGACCAGATTATCGATGGTGAAACGGTGGAGGATGTATTGGAATACGTACAGTTCAATCCTAAAAAACTCGTCCGTCAGTTGGAGACATGGGTAACAAAGAGTGTGAAATTAGGCAAGATTTCACTCGAAGAAGGCAAGGAATTCCTCAGCAACTATCGTTCCGGCCTTTACGGATATACGTATTTGGAGTAAGAATAAAGAAAGGTGAAAATGGCAAAAGAGAAACAGGGTCTGACAGTTGTGAAGGTGGGTGGTGCCGTCGTTGAAGATGCAGAACAGCTTTCACAATTATTGAAGGATTTCTCTGCGATTGAAGGCAGGAAAGTGCTTGTTCATGGCGGAGGAAGACGTGCTACGAAGGTGGCGGCAGCACTCGGTATTGAAACGAAAATGGTCAACGGACGGCGCGTCACCGATGCAGATATGCTTGAGGTGGTAACAATGGTTTATGGAGGACTAGTGAACAAAAACTTGGTGGCCCGTCTGCAGGCACAAGGCATCAATGCCCTTGGACTGACAGGTGCTGATATGAATGTAATCCGTTCTCATAAACGACCTGTTAAGGATGGTGTTGATTTCGGTTATGTTGGCGATGTTGATGAGGCCAACAGTAAAACGCTTAATACGCTGATTGAACTGGGATTCACTCCTGTAATGGCACCGCTTACTCATGATGGGAAAGGAAATCTGTTGAATACCAATGCCGACACGATTGCGGCAGAAACCGCCAAGGCTTTGGCTGATTACTACGATGTGACACTAATTTATTCTTTTGAGAAAAAGGGTGTCCTTCGCAATCCCAACGATGACGACAGTGTCATTCCTGTGATTACCCGTGAGGATTTCCAACGATACGTTGCTGATGGAACCATCACTGGCGGAATGATTCCTAAGTTGGAAAATGCCTTCGATGCGATCGATTCTGGTGTCAGCCGGGTCATCATCACCCTCGCGAGAGCCATTGACGGCAAAAGCGGTACTACAATTTGCCCTTAGGAAGACCTAGGAAATCCTAGGAAAACCTAGAATCACCTAAAATCATTAAAGAAAGTTAAAAGCATAGTTATTCTGTAACTTCACACTTTTCAAATCGTCATTCAAAAAGAGAGAAGATGAAAACGATCAGTTTCCGAAACGACGTGTTGCCGTTAAAGAATGAGCTATACAGACTCGCTCTTCGCATCACTCTCAACTCGGCAGAGGCCGAGGATGTCGTGCAAGATACACTGATCAAAGTCTGGGACAAGCGTGACAGCTGGCAGGAAATCAATTCTGTTGAAGCCTTCAGTCTCACCATCTGTAGGAATCTCGCCCTCGACCGCCTCAAGAAAAAAGGCAATGACAACTTGTCAATAGAGGAAGAAAGTACAGAACCAGCCTCAACCGCATCGAATCCTCTTGAGCAAACTCTCCAAAACGACCGCATTGATCAGGTTAGGAGACTCATCAACGAATTGCCAGAGAAACAACGTAGCTGTATCCAGCTTCGCGAATTCGAAGGAAAGAGTTATAAAGAGGTGGCAGAAGTGCTCGGAATCAGTGAAGAGCAAGTAAAAGTCAATATCTTCCGTGCACGACAGACCATCAAACAACGATTTGAAAAGTTAGACCAATATGGATTATAAGTACATCGAACAGCTCTTGGAGCGCTATTGGATTTGCGAAACTTCCCTTGAGGAAGAGGAAATCCTTCGTATGTTCTTCTCACAGAAGGATGTACCCGCCTCCTTGCTACCCTATCGCGATCTGTTCTGTTATGAGCAAACGGCGAAAAAAACAGATGTACTGGGTGCGGACTTCGATGAGCAGATGCTGGCGATGGTTGGTGAAAGCGAAAAGAAGAAAGCACGGGTGGTTAGCATCCGTGAGCGACTGATGCCGCTGTTCCGCGCCGCAGCGGTTGTAGCAATCATCCTGACATTAGGAAATGCAATGCAAGTGGCTTTTGAGGAGAAGGAACAGGTACAAACCGTAAATGCCTCCAATTACAATATTCCTCATAACGGCAAATCTGTTGCACAAACCGACACGGTGAAACTCGATGTTAGTCAGGCGGCAGCAACCACGCAGACTCCAACAGAATAATTTTCTATGCTTTCTCTATAAATAATCATGTTTAGTAAAACAAAGAAACTGTGAAGTTTCGATTCTCTCAAATTTTTCATAACATATAAATGATAAGAAAACCGATACCCTGTGAAAGAGTATCGGTTTTTGTTTTTATCTATCAGCAGGTTTCATACGCATGTGAAGCTGGAACAGAGCCGGCCCCAACAGGAACAATGAGAACAGCAGTGCCAGATAGACATGCAGTTCGCTCCCTTTGAATATGTCAACGAGTTTCATATTGCTTACTGCTGGATAAAGGTTGTATAAAACGTATGCAACCGTGTTGTTCGTCCAGTGAAGTGCCACACAAGGTAGAATACTACCCGTACGATAGAAAATCCATCCCAACAGCAGACCAACCAGAAAAGCATGGGGCATCTGTACTGGGTTTCCGTGAGCGAGGGCAAAGAACAATGCAGAAATAGCTATTGCCACCCAATGAATATTGAATCGGTTCAGCAACGCACGCAGGATAGCACCACGAAAGACTACTTCCTCAGCCAATGGCGCAAAGATACCCACGAAGAGATAACCTACGGGATGCGACAGCAGTCCATCGAAAGAGCTTTGCATCCAGTTAGGCAGTTCCGGCATCTTTTCCTGCAACCACACAGATGGGATGATGGTACCAAAACTGAGGATTACGCACCAGAAGAAGACTCCCCAAGGACGTGTCTGCAGATAATTCCTTGATACGGGTGCCCATTTGGTGAGCGTGAATACCAATATGGTGACGAAACTAAAAGCACCACTTGCCACAATTATCATGAGGGCATCGGGAGAAAAGTTTCCATCTACAAATGGTTTTGTTGCTTCCGAGAATGTCATCCCATCAGCCATCATCCAAATAATCCATACGATCCAACTTACAACAAGCTGAATAGCGAGAAAACAAAATAAATAAAGGATTGACTTACGCATATATTCTTTTTACTTCTCCTTTGTCTTTTTCTAATTGCCTGGCGAGTTCCTGGGGCGAAGAGAACTTCATTTCATTGCGGATTCTACGGTCAAAGACAACGCGCAGCTGCTGTCCGTAAATATCGCCATTGAAATCAAAAATATGTACTTCGAGCGTTTGCGAGTGTCCGTCAAAGGTTGGCCGCGTACCAATATTCATCATTGCTAAACGAAGATGCTGTTCGTTTTCCAATTGTACGTGTACAGCATAAACGCCTGGAGCTGGTACTAATTTACCGATTCCATCGGTGTTGAGGTTAGCTGTAGGGAATCCGATTTTCCGTCCTTCGTGGAATCCGTCAGTCACGCGTCCTGTCAGCGAATAGGCATAACCCAGCGCCTCGTTAGCACCCCATACGTTTCCTACGAGCAAACATGCACGGATATAGGATGAGCTGATAGCTTCCTTGTTAGGTTCACAGAACGGCATCGCCTGAATCACTTCTATACCCAATTCCTGTCCATAGCGCACATAGTCTTCGAATCCCTCTGAACGGTTATGACCGAAGCGGTTATCGTAGCCTATGACCAGTTTGCAAACATTGAAATGTTCATGTAGCACCTGTTTCATAAAGTCGTGAGCAGACAATGTTGCCAGTTGTTCATCAAACGATAGGACCTCGATGTGGTCGGCTGACGTCTTCTCTAAGAGTGCTTTCTTTTCCTCGAAGGTAGAAAGCATCTGTGGCAAGTAGTCGCTATGTATCACCTGTCGCGGATGACGGTCGAAGGTAATGATCGTTGACTCCATACCAGCCTCCTTTGCCACCGTTATCATCTGGTCTATCAGATAACGGTGCCCTCGATGTACCCCATCGAAAAAACCAATGGTTGCTACTTGCGGATTCTTTGTCATAATAATGTTAACCAATCGTTTATCTGTTGATTATGATATGTATGGATGCCCAGCAGCTGTGCTGCCTCACAGTTCTTAAGACTATCGTCGATGAACAATGTCTCACCTGCCTTTATATCAGCTCGCTGTAATACAGCCTCAAATATTTCACGTTGCGGCTTAGCCAAGTGCAGTTCATAAGAAAGAAAGCTTTGTTCAAAAACGTTATTGAAGTTCGGTTCTGTTGCCTCTCTTTCCCATTTCTTCCAATGCATGTCGTTGGTGTTGCTCAATACAAACAACCGATACTCTTTCGACAATGCCATAACCGCCTGACAACGTTCATCGGTGATGCCCGTGAGCAGTTCGTTCCAAGCCCATACGATTTGTTCATCGTCTAACGGACGTTGGGTGATGCGTCGCACCTCCTCGCAGAACTCCTCGGTGGTAATGACTCCCAGCTCCGATTGCAGGAACAAGTCCTCCACGCGGTGTTCCTCAACATACACCGCCACCTCTTCGGCTCCAATCTGATGGAATGCGTGTATGCAGCGTTCTGCATCTAATCCACAGAGCACACCGCCCAGGTCGAAAACTATATTCTTGATATGTGGTGGAATCCTCATTGCTCCTTCTTATAATACATATACAACTTCGACTGAGTCTGCAAAGGTATAAAAAGTTTATTATACATTACTTGTTACAGATGTGTTTTTTTGTTTCTTTAATACGATATGGCGTACCTTTGCAACAAGTTGCGAAAGTTGGATACGTTTCGGAAGAAAAAAATAAACGCGTTTATTTTGTTTTTCATTCGATTTGCACTAACTTTGCCCCCAATTAATTCGAATTAGATATGAAAATAGCTTTAATAGGCTACGGAAAGATGGGTAAGATGATTGAGCAGATTGCCCTCGGCCGTGGTCATGAAATTGTGAGTATCATCGATATCGACAATCAGGAGGATTTCTATTCTGATGCCTTTGCATCGGCAGATGTCGCTATCGAATTTACTGCCCCGCAAGCTGCATACGGCAACTATCTGAAAGCATGGGAGCAGGGTGTGAAGGTTGTTTCGGGAAGTACCGGCTGGATGAAGGAGCACGGCGACGATGTGAAGCGTATGTGTACGCAAGGCGGACAGACTTTATTCTGGGCAAGCAACTTCTCTATCGGTGTGGCTATCTTCTCAGCGGTGAACCGTTATCTGGCAAAAATTATGAACCAGTTCCCACAATATGATGTGGAGATGGAAGAAACCCATCACGTCCATAAACTTGACCACCCAAGCGGTACAGCTATCACATTGGCAGATGAAATCGTAAAGAACATCGATCGCAAGGAGGCCTGGGCAGAAGATACCACCGATGCTAAGTTTCTCCGCATCGACCATATCCGTCGTGGCGAGGTGCCAGGCATCCATACCATCCGTTATGACTCTGATGCTGACCTGATTACGATTACCCATGATGCTCACTCCCGTAAGGGTTTTGCGCTCGGTGCTGTACTGGCTGCTGAGTTTACAGCAGAACACAACGGACTGCTGACAATTTCTGACATGTTTAAGTTTTAAGGAATATGATTGATAAAGAAAGAGCAAAACTGAATCCGAAGAAACAATGGACGAAGTTTATCATTGTATTGGTGTTGTACCTGTTGTTCCTGCTGTGGGTAAAGAGTTGGTGGGGACTGCTGGTTGTACCATTTATATATGATGTGTATATTACGAAGAAAATTCGTTGGCAATGGTGGAAAGATTCTGAAGGTCCCGTACGGTTCATCATGTCGTGGGTGGACGCTTTGGTGTTTGCCCTCGTAGCTGTTTATTTCATCAACCTGTTTTTCTTCCAGAATTTTGTGATTCCATCGAGTTCATTAGAGAAATCACTATTGACAGGTGACTATCTGTTTGTATCTAAGGTGAGCTATGGGCCACGTATTCCACAGACGCCGCTGACAATGCCGCTGACGCAGCACACACTGCCGGTCTTCGAGTGCAACAGTTATATCGAATGGCCACATTGGGACTACCGGCGGGTGAAAGGATTCGGAAACGTGGAATTGAACGACATCGTTGTATTCAACTATCCAGCAGGCGACACCATCTGTACGAAACCGCAGTATGAGACCTATTATTATGATATTGTCTATTCGTTAGGATGGGATTCCTATAACAAGGGGCTGTTGGGACCAGAGATTAATCCTGACGCGATGAATCCCATGCAGCAGCGTACCTTCTTCGATAAACTCTATGCAGCAGGAAAGAAAGCACTGGAGCAGAGTGTCGATGATTATGGTGACATTGCCACCCGTCCTACAGACCGTCGCGAAAACTACGTGAAGCGATGCGTGGGACTGCCTGGTGATACACTTCAGATTAAAAACCGCATTGTTTATTTGAACGGCAAAGCCAACAAAGAACCCGACAATGTGCAATATACCTATTTTGTAACATTGAAACGCGGCAATAACCTCCCGTCGGAACTGATGGACGACCTCGGTATCACGATGGAAGATATCGCCAGTCTGAACAAATATGGTTACATGCCGTTGACAAATCGTGCTGTTGCAGGATTGAAAGCCCGTAAGGATCTTGTTGAGAGTGTAACGCTGAATACTGAAGCCAACGTAGGAGAAGTCTATCCGCGTAATTACTTTACCGGTTGGACACGAGATAACTACGGTCCCATCTGGATTCCAAAGAAGGGCTGCAAGGTAAAACTGGATATGAAGAGTCTGCCGATCTACGAACGGTGCATCCGCAACTACGAAGGAAACGACCTGCAAGTAAAGGACGGAAAGATATACATCAACGGAAAACAGGCCGACAGTTATACCTTCAAGCTCGATTACTATTGGATGATGGGCGACAACCGGCATAATTCTGCAGACTCCCGTTACTGGGGATTTGTTCCTGAAGACCACATTGTCGGTAAACCGCTATTCATCTGGTGGTCGTCTGATCCGGACCACAACGGCTTTAGCGGCATCCGATGGAACCGCCTGTTCAAGTGGGTGGATAATATAAAATAAGGAGCAATCCCTTCTGAAGGAAGGATTGCAATATTTCAGATATGGATATTTTGCACACAACCTATTTCGGACCGATACAGTGGTATCAACAACTATATCGGTCTGAATGTGTGTATTTAGACGGTAACGAACGCTGGCAGAAACAAACCATCCGCAATCGCTGTTATATTGCTACAACCAGTGGTGTGCAAGCACTCTCCGTACCTATTGTACACCACACATCACCTGTTTCCCAAACCAAGAACATCTTGATTTCGGATCACGGAAAATGGCGTACGGAACATTGGAATGCACTCATGTCGGCCTACGGCGAGAGTCCTTTCTTCGACTATTATGCCGATGATATCCGTCCGTTTTTCACAGAGAAATGGGAGCTTCTTTTCGACTTCAACCTCGCCATCATACATAAGATGTGCGAACTATTGGATATTCAACCTAACATCATAACTCAACAAATACCCACCCAAGTCCACGCAAAGGAAGGGAGCATTTCTCCATTCAACACCCCCTACTACCAAGTTTATCAGCAAAAACATGGATTCCTCCCCAACCTAAGCATTCTCGACTTGTTGTTCAATATGGGAAACGAAGCGATACTATATTTATAAAGCCATCAAGAAATTGCAAATTATGAAGAGAACAGCTTTACTCGCGCTCTTTAGTGCACTGCTGACAGGTTTGTTGTCTGCCCAAACACTGTCGTCTGATAACACTATCACCAAGAAGGCAACCACTACACCCATCCAGAAACCAGAAGGGCGTAAGACCGTTGCAGTTGTTCTAAGCGGCGGTGGTGCCAAAGGTATGGCACATATCGGTGCCCTCAAAGTGATTGAGCAGGCTGGCATTCCAATCGATATCATTACCGGAACATCGATGGGTAGTATCATCGGTGGACTCTATTCGATTGGATACAATGCAAATGCGCTCGACTCGATGGTGCGTGTGCAAGACTGGAGCTACGTCATCTCCGATGAAGAGAATTTGTCACAGCAAAGTCTCTCCGACCTGAAGAAGCATTACACCTATGCTATTTCCACCGGCGTAACCTTTAAGAAACGAAACAAGAACGACGGCGGTCTTATCAAGGGCAAGAACCTCTATGAGCTGTTCCAGAAACTCTGTACGGGCTATACCGATTCGCTGGACTTTTCACGCGACCTGCCGATACCTTTTGCCTGCGTGGCAACCAATATCATCGACAACTCAGAGTTAGACTTCCACAGTGGGTATCTGCCGCAGGCCATGCGTGCCTCAATGGCTATTCCCGCAGCGTTCTCACCAGTGAGGATTGGTGATATGGTGTTGGTAGATGGTGGCTTGCGCAACAACTTTCCTGCAGACATTGCCCGTGAGATGGGTGCCGATATCATTATTGGCGTAACCGTTCAGGGAGACCCGAAAACTGCAGACGACTTGCGTAGTACGATGAGTATCCTGAGTCAGATTGTCGATGTGAACTGTAAGAACAAATACGACGAGAACCTCGCCATCACAGATGTGCCTATCCGCGTCAATACCACCGGCTATAGTGCAGCCAGTTTCTCTGCCGTTGCCATCGACACGCTGATTCGCAGGGGACAGGAAGAGGCGATGAAACACTGGGATGAGCTGATAGCATTGAAGCAACGTATCGGCATCGACGACTCTTTCCGTCCTACCATCCTCCATCCGCTGCGTCCGGAGGTGATGACGGAAAAGCATCGTGTCGCGGGCTTTACCTTTCAGAATATGACACCACAGGACGAACGGTTCCTGCGCCAGAAGTTCCATCTGCAGAAAATCGACAGCATCGATGCCGAAATGGAGCAGCGGCTCACCACCAGCATGCGTATGGATTTGTTCTACCAGAATGCCGAGTGTGAATTGATTTCTGACGACGACCCCACCACAGCAGAAAACGAAGGTGTGCGCGTCGTCCTTACTGCCGGACATCGCAAGACGGCACAGTTCTATGCTGGTTTCCGTTATGATATGGAAGAATATGCAGCCTTGCAACTCGGAGCGGCCTTCCCTTTGAAAGCTTCAATGCCGATGGAGGCCGACTTTACCGTGAGATTAGGTAAACGCTCAATGGCTCGTGCAGAGCTGACGATGCACCCCAGGAGTTTCACCCGTCCGATGGTAGATTTCGTCTTCCATCGCAACGATATTGATATTTATCACGATGGTGAACGCGACTACAACGTCCGTTATAATGAGATGCTGGCAGACTTCATCCCCATCAATTTCGACATCCGCCACTTCAACCTGCAGATTGGGTTGCGATGGGACTACTATCATTTCCGTAACGCCTTAGAGGCACAGGCGGCAGACCGTATTGATTTGCGCGACGACCATTACTTCATTTATCGTGCACAGCTCACTTACAATAGTGAAAACAACTGGTACTTCCCCACACGAGGCAGCCGCTTTATGGCAACCTATAGCTATGTGACGGACAACTTTGCTAAGTTGCAGGACAAGAAAGGTATGAGTGAGCTGGGCGCCAACTGGCGTACATCGTTCACCTTTGGCGAACGCTTCACCCTTCAGCCCATGGTGTATGGCCGTTTGCTCTTCGGTAGCATCGTACCTGCCGGCTTTGGAAACGCCATTGGTGGCGACTGGTTTGGGCACTACCTGGAACAACAGATGCCTTTCACGGGTGTGGGTAATGTAGAATATGTGGGTGACCAGTTTGTTGCTGCCCGTCTGCAGGCTCAGCAGCGCATTGGCGACAAGCACTATGTCTTGTTCCAAGTGGCAGGAGGTCTGCATGCAGACCGTCTGAAAGAACTGTTCAAGGAGAAAAAGCTCTTCGGTGTTGATGCTGCCTACTATTACAATTCAATGTTCGGCCCCATTGGTGGTGCCATCGGATACAGCAACAAGACCAAGAAGTGCTACCTGTATCTGAATATCGGATTTGAATTCTAACGTTATCTATAGATCAACGTACGTATTTTTTTCTCGGTAAACAGCTCCAGCGCCACTTGCTGGAGCTGTTCTGCTGTTACAGCATCAATTTGAGCATAGAGTTTTTCCACATTCTTCTCCCAACCATCATGCAGGAAACTCTTACCAAAGTCCAATGCGAAGTTCTCGCGATGGTCACAAGCGATGGCAATCTGTCCTTTGATCTGCTGTTTGGCAATCTTCAACTGCCTCGATGAAACCGGTGAATGCATGAGCTTGTTGAGTTCTTTCCTGACCAGTTGCAAGCACCGCTTCACATCCTGATGGTCGCAACCGAAATAAACCGACCATAGTCCTGTATCAGAATAGCTGACCATTGTACTCTCTACCGTATAAACCAATCCTGCTTTTTCACGTAACGCTAAGTTCAGTCGTGCATTCAGTCCTGGACCTCCTAACATATTGTTCAGTAAGTATAGGGGAATGCGCAGGGGATGGTGAATATCGTATCCGATTGTTCCCATCATGACATGTGCCTGATGTGTTCCTTTGGAAACGTATATGGGAGAGAGGGAGAGGGGGAACGAGGGAGAGAGGTTAGTTTCGCTCATTTGAGAATTCCTATTCTCGTTCCCTCGTTCCCACGTTCCCTCGTTCTCTTCGTTCTCTTCGTTGTTCGTTCCCTCGTTCTCTCGCTCTCCCGTTCTCTTCTTTAAATCCGTTATTACCTTCTTAAAATCCACGTCCCCATAGATAAAGAAGATGGCGTTATCGGGGCGATAGTAACGATGCACAAAACGAAGGGCATCGTCAGTCGTAAATGTCCGTACGCGTTCTACTGTTCCGAGGATATTATGTCCTAAGGGTGACTGTTGGAAAATTAAATTCTCAAAGTCATCATAAATGAGTTCCGCAGGTGAGTCGTGATAGCATTCTATTTCCTCACAGATTACTTCTTTTTCCTTTTCCAATTCTGCTGCAGGGTAAGTAGAATGGAAAACGATATCCGTCAACAGGTCGATGGCAAGCGGCAAGTGTTCGCTCATCAAAGCAGCATAAAAGGTAGTATCCTCTTTATTCGTATAGGCATTCAGTTCGCCCCCCACCTGTTCCAGTGTATTGATAATCTGAAGGGAGTTGCGGCGTGCCGTACCCTTGAAGGTAGTATGCTCAACAAAGTGGGCAAGTCCTTCCTCACCAGTCTGTTCATGTCGCGTGCCCGCAGCAATCTGATAGCCGCAATAGACCACTTTCGAGTTGCTCGGTAGGTGGATGACACGCAGTCCGTTGTCAAATCGATAGGTATTATAATTCATTTCGAATGCAAATTTACGTATTTTTTAGCTACCCTGAACGATATATTACAAAATATTTGTATCTTTGCCAATTGAAAATGCAGATTATATGAGAAAGGTTATTGGTATTGGAGAAACGGTTCTTGACATTATCTTCAAGAACGGACAGCCAACGGCAGCCGTACCGGGAGGCTCTACTTATAATGCCATCATCTCGTTGGCACGCTGTGGCATCAACACCACTTTTATCAGTGAGGTCGGCGATGATCGTGTGGGTGATGAAATCATCAATTTCCTGAAGGAGAATGGGGCCAAAACCGACTACGTCAGTCGCTTTCCCCAAACGAAATCTCCCATCTCTTTAGCGTTTCTCAACGAGAACAACGATGCTGAATACATCTTTTATAAGGATCATCCCAACGACCGCTTGGAGTTTGAGTGTCCGGATGTTCAGCCCGATGACATCATCCTGTTTGGTTCCTACTATGCCGTGAACCCCGTTATTCGGGCGCAGGTGGAAGGACTTCTCCAAAAAGGTCGTGACAAGGGAGCCATCATCTACTACGATGTCAACTTCCGCCCGTCTCACCAGCATGAAGTGATGAAGCTGATGCCTAATCTGCTGGAGAATCTCGACTATGCCGATTTTGTTCGTGGCAGCCATGAAGACTTCGCTGTTCTGTATGGAAAAAACGATGTCGATCAAGTGTATGATTCGGAAATATCATTCTATTGCAAACATTTCATCTATACCCGCGGAGCCAATCCTGTGGAGGTAAGAGGCAAGAATGGTTTCAAGCAAAACTATCCTGTTCCTGCATCCAATCAGATTGTTAGTACCATCGGTGCAGGCGATAATTTCAATGCCGGTTTTATCTTTGGGTTGCTGAAATACAATATCACGCATGAAGTACTCAATCAAGGGATGAGTGCCGAACAATGGACAGAAGTGGTAAACTGCGCCCAACTGTTCTCCGCCGAATGTTGTCGCGACATCCATAATTATGTCTCTGTGGAATTTGGACAAGACATCATTCGTAATTCGTAATATTCAAAACGAAGTTTTAAAATATCAAATAACATTATGATTGAAATTACAAACAACATTTATTACGTCGGTGTCAACGACCGCAACAAATCCTTGTTCGAGGGTTTGTGGCCATTGCCAAACGGTGTATCCTACAACTCTTATCTCATTGTAGATGAGAAAGTTTGCCTGATTGACACGGTAGAGGTAGATTTCTTTACCCAGTACATTGAAAACATCCAGGAAGTGATCGGCAATCGTCCTATCGACTACCTTGTCATCAACCACATGGAGCCAGACCATAGCGGCTCCATTGCCCTCATCCGTAAATACTATCCAGAGATTCAGATTGTTGGTAACAAAAAAACATTCGGTATGCTCGAAGGGTTCTATCAGATGACCAAGGGACTGGTAGAAGTAAAAAACGGAGATTCCATTGAGCTGGGTAAGCATACGCTGAATTTTGTGCTGACACCAATGGTGCACTGGCCGGAAACGATGGTGACACTATGCGGCAACATACTCTTTGCCGGTGATGCCTTCGGATGCTTTGGTGCGTTGAACGGTGGTGTCATCGACTCTGAAATCAATTGCGATGAGTTCTGGTTGGAAATGGTTCGTTATTACAGCAATATCGTAGGCAAATATGGTGTGCCCGTTCAGAATGCTCTGAAAAAACTGGCTGATGTGAAACTCGATTATATCTGTGCTACTCACGGACCTGTTTGGCATGATTATATCAATAAGGTAGTGGGCTTGTACGACCGCATGTCACGCTATGATACGGATCCTGGACTCGTTATTTGCTATGGTACGATGTATGGCAATACCGAGCGTATGGCTGAACAGATAGCACGTGCAGCCAGCCAAGCAGGATTGAAGAACATCGTGATGTACAACGTGTCGAAAACGCACCATTCTTATATTATCCGCGATGTTTTCCGCTACAAAGGACTGATCGTGGGGGCACCGACCTACAATGCAGGCTTGTATCATGAAATGGAAGTATTGCTCTCAGAGCTGTCTGGAAAGGACATTAAGAACCACTATCTTGGCTGGTTCGGTTCTCACTCTTGGGCCAGCAAAGCTGTAGGCAAGATTCAGGAGTGGAATGATAATCATCTGAAATTCGAGCCTGTAGGCGAACCTGTTGATATGAAGCAGGCTCTCACCGAAGAGACGAAAGCACAATGTGCTGCGCTTGGTAAGGCGATGGCAGAGAAATTGTTGGCAGAATAAGCATAAACGATGAAAGAACGAACTTTCAAAGACTGGGTGATAGCCGTCCGTCCGTGGTCGTTTCCCGCTTCGGTCATTCCCGTATTGACATCTTTAGGATACCTGTATTTCCTTAGTAAAAACCAGAGTAACGAGACCTTCGATTGGGTAAACGGATGGCTTACCTTCCCCATGTTGATGATTCTGCATGCGGGCGGCAACCTCGTCAGCGACTATTTTGATCATATCAAGGGCGTCGATCTGCCTGGTAGTCTAAACGGTGTGCGACATATCCAATCAGGAAAATTCCAGCCGAAGACCATTCTTTATTATGGATGGACGCTCCTGTTTATTGGTGCATTACTTGGTTTGGTCATTCTGTGGCGCTCCTCATGGGAGGGAATTTGGATTGGTGCAGCAGCCCTTGCGCTACCGTTATTATATCCCTGGATGAAAAGTCATGCACTGGGCGATCTTGATATCCTGCTGTGCTTTGCTATGTTGCCGTCAGTGGGTGTCTGTTATGTGGTTACAGGACACTACCATTGGGAGATTCTGTTCTATTGCCTGTCCTATGGCCTGCTCACGGTCTCGATACTCCATGCGAATAATACCCGAGACATCGAGAACGACCGTCGTGCCGGTTTGCAAACGCTATGCGGACTCATCGGCAGTCGTGCTTCACAGTACCTCTATCTGGTACTGTTGGCCCTACCCTACATGATTGTCATCCTCTTGGTCGTTTTGGGTATCTGGCCGTTATGGTCGCTGCTCGTCCTGATCACGTTGCCTCTTGCTTGGAAGAATGTGCGTGTGATGTTCTCTGTTCATCCTGTTCAGGAACAAGACATCCCTACACTCGACAAGGAGTCAGCACAGTTGCAGATGACGTTCGGCCTTCTCCTCGCGCTCTCGTTTGTTATCTAGTCGTTTAGGCGGTTGGTCGTTTAGTCGTTTAGGGATGTTACTCGGTATCCTCTGCGGCTCTGCGCGATATAGAAATCCTTGAAATCTGTGTAATCTATGGTGAAAAATAATATTCTGTGGTCTGTCGCGCTTGCTGCGGTGTTCTTCTTCGTGATGTTCTCACCATGGACAGCACCGTATGTCAATTTCTGGTACACGATGACAGCTACGGCCATCATCCTGACGAGCATCTCTCTCTACAGCTGCCGCGAAACCATTAAAGAGCTAAGCAATCATTCCATGAAAGCATGGCTGTGGTGGATACTCGGTGGCTTCCTGATTGCATTCGTCTTATGGTGGGCATTCTGGATAGGTGACAAGGTATCAGCCTGGCTGTTTGGTTTTGCCCGTCCCCAGGTCGAACTGATCTATGGCATGAAAAGCGGTACATCACCCGTTGTCATCGCCCTGTTGCTGTTATTCATCATCGGACCTGGTGAGGAACTCTTCTGGCGTGCATTCCTACAGCGTCGGCTGATGCAGCGATGGGGGAAAAATATGGGTTTCATTGCTGCAACAGCCTGTTACACGCTGGTACATATCTGGTCGTTCAACTTCATGTTGGTGATGGCTGCCCTTGTTGCAGGCTGTTGCTGGGGATTCCTCTATCGTCTATCCCCTCGCCTCCTGCCAGCCTTGATTATCTCCCATGCTGTATGGGATGTCTGCGCCTTCATCCTCTTTCCGATCTAATGAACTGAATAAACCGTCAAAGGCCCTACACCCATCGTGGATGTAGGGTTTATTTATAATAGATGTCCACGTAATCTACGATTTCCTCACAAGGATTATTCATCTGTTGCAGTCGCCAGTATTTGCGACCAGGTTTGGTGACGAAGTCGAAGGTTCCTTCACGCAGGCATTCCTGACCGTTGTTGTTGTAGTTGACACGTATGGCAATCGTACCTGTGAATTTCAGATGGTCCTTATCCACAATCTCAACCGTTCCGTCGAGACGCACATAGTCGCCTGGGGCTTCTTTCGAAAGTTGTTCGCCCACGCATTTCAACGTACCGTCTTTCTCTTTCTTGATATTGCAGGAGCCGTAATAGTCCCACGATATCCATTGCAGCGTCAGCAAGTGTTTGCCTAACACACGGGCTTCTGTCGATGAAACCGCCTTTTTTTTCGTTGTCTTTTTCTGAGCATTGGTGCAAACAGCAACCGACAGCATCAGGAACAGGATGATTAGTTTTTTCATACGATGATGCTTTTATTGGTGGTTAAAGAATGGGAATTATGCTTTTTTCTTCGGTATGCGTTTTGACAGTCCGATAGCACCAGCAGGACAGACGAGACGGCACAGGTGACAGCCCACACACTTAGAGCCAATCAACTGGGGACGGCGTGTCTTGTGGTCGAAGACGATAGCCTGATGGCCACCGTCGTTGCACGATATCTCACAGCGTCCGCAACCGAGACAAAGCTCTTTGTCGAACTTGGGATAGATGACGGTGGTGCGGTCCAGATTGTCAGGATTGAAGAACTTCGGTATTTCCTCGCCCACCAATGTCTGCAAGTCGCTGACACCGCGTTTGGCCATATAGCGCTGGAGACCGAGAATGAGGTCTTCGATGATGCGATAACCATACTGCATGACAGCGGTACAAACTTGTACGTTGCTGCAGCCGAGTTGAATAAATTCCAGCGCATCGCGCCATGTTTCAATACCACCGATACCGCTGATAACGGGTCGTTTCTCCATTTTTGTCAACTCCAGGACATAACGCAGGGCGATAGGTCTGACGGCCCGTCCGGAATAGCCCGACACGGTGCGCTGTCCTGCTACCTCTGCATCCGTATCCATCGTTATCGACTTGATGGTGTTGATGGCTGAAATTGCATCGGCACCTGCCTCCATACAGGCTGCTGCCGGTTCTTCAATATGGGTGATATTGGGTGTCATCTTTGAAATGACGGGTATCTTTACATTGTTTTTGACACAAGCCGTGAAGGTTTTCACCAGCTCTGGGTTTTGTCCCACGTCACTTCCCATTCCTTTATGCTTCATCTGCGGACACGAGAAGTTCAGTTCCACCGCATCACAACCTGCTTCTTCTGCCATTTTCGCCAGTTTGATCCACTCCTCTTCTGTCTGTCCCATAATCGAGGCAATGACCACCTTCGTAGGGTAGTTTTCTTTCAGTCGGCGCAGGATGTCGAAGTCCATCTCCACGGGATTCTCACTCAGCTGTTCCATATTGCGGAAACCATAGAAATCGCCGTGGGTGGCATTATTGTGCATCGCATCGAAACGTGGCGACACCTCGTTGATTTCTTGCATACATATCGTCTTGTAGAAGACGCCACCCCACCCTGCATCGAAAGCACGTGCCACCATCTCATAATTTGTGCATACGGCCGATGACGCTAAGAAGAAGGGATTTTCACATGGAATACCGCAGAATGAGATTTTGAGAGAAGGATACTGACTGTCATCGACATCGTCCTGGTTGATGCTATGAACGATGGCTTTGATACGAATAGGCCAATTGTAGTGAATACATGCCTGCTCAGCCTTCTCCAGATCACCATCGGTACAATCCTTCACCCATCGCATAGCAGGTTTCTGGTTGTCGAAACGAATGGCACGAATGGCACGTGCTGGGTCGCCCTTCTTACAAGCTTTGGTACATGGAGCATCCTGGCACAGCAGACAGCGGCCGGCTTCCTCATATACATTCACCTTTCTGATCTTCACACCCTTTATCTTTATCTGCTTGCCTTCCAGCGATTCGATGATGGCTAACGACTCTACTTT
Source organism: uncultured Prevotellaceae bacterium (assembly GCA_902803475.1). GTDB lineage: Bacteria > Bacteroidota > Bacteroidia > Bacteroidales > Bacteroidaceae > Prevotella. Next base: position 602 of record CADCPZ010000002.1, on the reverse strand, counting down.
CTTGATACCTGCTTCGGTGAGCACTTTGCGACCGCCCTGAAATTCTTTCTCAATGATGAAGCCCATACCAACAATCTCGGCACCAGCCTGATCACAGAGGTCTTTGATACCCAGACTTGCATTTCCGAAAGCCAGGAAGTCATCGATAAACAGTACACGATCCTCATTCGTCAGATGTTCACAGCTGATCATGAGCGTATAGTTTCTTTGTTTTGTGAAAGAACGAACTTCTGTCATATATGAATCATCCATCGTCGAGGGCTTTTTCTTCTTGGCGAATACCACTGGCAGTTCCATCAAATAGCCCAGCATCACCGCCGGTGCGATGCCTGATGCCTCAACGGTAAGAATCTTCGTTGGATGAGCCGCTGCAAAACGGTTCATAAACTCTACCGCCACCTCTTTCATCAGCTCCGGGTCCATCTGGTGGTTGATAAACCTATCCACTTTCAAAATACCGCCATCCAAACGATGACCATCCTCTATAATCCTTTTAATTAAAGCTTTCATTGGGCTGAATATTTAGATTGTTTATGTTTGTTGATACTTGTTCAAGCGCTTACCAATCGTTTTCGCACCTGTTCGATGATTTCTGTGAGTTC
>CADCPZ010000001.1 GCA_902803475.1 uncultured Prevotellaceae bacterium | reverse complement strand
TTCGAAATAACGCACCGCATTGAACGAGGTGTATCCGAAGAGACCACAAAGATGGGCATCATCGCCTGTCACATGGATGTTGTCGATAAGAGAATGAATGGCTTCGGCCGAACCGAAGTCAGCACTCAACGGCTGACGGATGCTGCTCCCATCAGGAAAACTGACGGAAGCTAAGCCATGTCCGATGGCTACGCTGGCGATGGGGTTGATGCCGATAAACGAATGAGAGTTGTTGGCATCATGATAGTCTGAACTCTCCATCAGGGCACTTTTCGGATAGAGGTCGCGAAGTCGCATATACACACCGACGGGCGTATAGAGGTCGGCCAAGATGGTTTTGCTGGTGGTAGTGAAGGCCCACCCAAGCCCTCCCGAAGGGAGGGATGTTTGAAGATTCTTACTATTGAACGTGTTCATGATAGCTTTGTTTTGAATTATTCTTTTGAAGCATTCGGCTCTCCTCCCTTTGGGAGGGGTTGGGGATGGGCTAAATACGTCTCGATATCTTTGTCGCCACGACCGCTAACGGTCAGCACGACAACATCAGAAGGCTTGAAACTCAGTTTGCTGAGAGCAGCAACGGCATGGGCACTCTCGATGGCAGGGACGATACCTTCTGTACGTGTCAGCTCGTAACCGGCACGGATGGCTTCATCGTCATTGATACTCAACACTTTTGTACGTCCCTGTTGTGCCATATTGCAATGCATGGGGCCTACACCCGGATAGTCGAGACCGGCAGAGATGGTAAATGCCTCCTGAATCTGGCCGTCGTCGTCCTGCATCACCAGCATCTTTGCGCCATGTAGAATACCTACGGTGCCTCGGTGGATGGTAGCTGCTGTATAATCAGTGTCCCAACCATGTCCGCCAGCTTCCGCTAACACGATGTTTACGCGTTCATCGTCCATATAGTGGTAGATGGTCCCGGCAGCATTGGAACCTCCGCCGATGCAGGCCATGAGGTAGTCAGGATGATCGCGTCCAATCTTTTCTTGTAACTGCCATTTGATTTCCTCAGAGATGACACTCTGCATGCGTGCCACCAGATCAGGGTAAGGATGTGGTCCCATCGTTGAACCTACGATATAGAAGGTGTCGGAGGGATGGCAGCACCAGTCTCTGATAGCTTCTGAGCAAGCATCTGATAGTGTCATGTTGCCCGTTCGCACGGGGTGAACCTCTGCGCCTAGCATCTTCATACGCTCAACGTTGGTGTGCTGTCGTTCAACATCGGTGGCACCCATAAACACTTCACACTGCATACCCATGAGCGCACACACGGTAGCTGTTGCGACACCATGCTGACCGGCACCGGTTTCGGCGATGATACGCGTTTTACCCATCTTTTTCGCCAAGAGAATCTGTCCGATGGTGTTGTTGATTTTGTGAGCACCCGTATGGTTCAGGTCTTCACGTTTCAGGTACAGCTGACAGCCGTAACGCTCACTCATCCGTTTGGCATAGTAGAGAGGAGACGGGCGGCCTACATAGTCTTTCAGAAGCGCATGATACTCCTGCTTGAATTCCTCTGACTCGATAATGGGCAGATAGGCTTCCTGTAGGTCATGTACACATTTGTAGAGAATCTCTGGGATGTATGCTCCTCCAAACTCACCGTAGAATCCGTTTTTGTCAACTTGAAAATTACTCATATATATATATTCTTTTGTGTGGTTATTAATTGTGCATTTAAAAAGGTCTGCCGTAAGAACGACAGACCTTTCTATATTCCTTTGTTGCAAATCAATAGGTATATGGCTATCTTCTCACGATTTTATGAATCTTGAGTTCTGCCACCACCAATAGTTTGCTGTTCTTGTCATATTATTAAGTCTTTGAAATTACATTTCGGCTGCAAAATTAAGTAAATATTTTTAATGTGCAAACATTTTGCCGATTTTTTTTACTTTTTATTGTTTTGCGGTTGCAAATTGTGATTACAATGATGAAGGATGCCTACTTATGGTCTGGTCTGACCATGCCCCTCAATCAACCATTTATAAGTGGTAATCTCTTCTAATGCCATCGGACCGCGAGGACCAAGTTTCTGGGTGGAAATACCAATCTCGGCACCCAATCCGAACTGTGCACCATCGGTGAAAGAGGTGGGGGCATTGACATAAACACAGGCTGCATCGACCATTTGCTGGAAGATACGGGCAGTGTCGGCATTCTCGGTGATGATACACTCGCTATGCCCACTGCCGTGACAGGCAATGTGGTTGATGGCAGCATCCAGCGAATCAACGATAACGACATTCATTTTATAGTCCATGAACTCCGTATCGTACCGGCTTTCGTCGTTTATGAAAAACTCTACTTTCCCTTCCATAGGAGCAAGTAGTTCCTGAAGATCGCTGATACGGTCTTTGTGGACAAGGAGTGTGTCGAGGGCGTTGCAAACACTCACACGACGAGTCTTGGCATTATTGACGACAGCCTTGCCGATTTCCAAGTCGCCGTCTTTGTCGAAATAGGCATGTACGACACCTGCTCCCGTCTCAATGACAGGCACGCGGGCATTGTCGCGGACAAACTCAATTAGTTGCTTACCACCACGGGGAATACAGAGGTCGATATAGCCTACGGCATTCAGCATCTCACCCGTAGCCTCATGAGTGGCAGGAAGGAGGGCTATCGCTTCATCCCAGTGAGTTCCCGTCGGGGAGAACTGTTTTAAAACTTCTTTGATAAGGGCTACGGCAGCACGGTTACTGTCGTCGGCGTCTCTGCCACCTTTCAGCACACAGGCGTTGCCACTTTTGAAGCAAAGGGAAAAAACGTCAAAGGTAACATTGGGACGTGCCTCATAGATCATGCCAATAACGCCGAAAGGTACACTGATGCGTTTTAGTTTCAAACCGTTAGGCAATGACTTTTCCTTGGTGATATGCCCAAGGGGTGATGGAAGGATGGCAACATTACGCATATCACTGGCGATATCGTCCAGTCTTTTTTCTGTTAGTTGCAGACGGTCGTAAAGCGGATTACTCTTGTCCATACGTGCCAAGTCTTTGGCATTGGCTGACAGGAGCTCGTTCTGATGCTCTATGATAGCATCGGCAACGGCATGCAGCACCTCGTTTCGCTGTTCATCACTCATCAAGGCCAGCTGCTTGCTGGCTTCCTTCACTTGCTTGAAGATTTCTTTGACTTCCATATACTCCTATTTGATGGTATGTTTTGTTCCTTTAACAGGCAGAGACACCAATGCTTCCCCTAAGCCTGTTCCTTCGCCACGAACTCCGTGTGGAGTGTTTCCAATGGACGCTCTATCAAGTCGGGAATGATGTTGTTGCGATGACCGTTGGCAATGATCACGCGGATACCCGCCTGAGCCACCTGTTGGGCCGTGCGGCACTTCGACAACATGCCGCCGCGCCCTTGCAAGCTTTTCTCGTCTTGGATATAGTTACTCAAATCGCGATCCCAATAGACAGAAGGGATGACGCGTGAATGGGCATCGTTGGGATTTCCATTATAGACGCCATCGACATTGGTGAGAAGAATAAGGTCAGTAGCATTGAGCATGGTGGCAATGAGACCAGACAACTCATCGTTGTCGGTAAACATCAGTCCTGTGATACTCACTGTGTCGTTCTCGTTGACAATCGGCAATACACCATTCTCCAGCATCACTTCCATACAGGCACGCTGGTTGTCGAGCTGAGGTCCCGACTGGAAGTTCTCCTTCATCGTGAGCACCTGTCCCACGCGGATATTGTGTTCACGAAACAGGTCGTAGTAAAGGCCGATGAGCTTCACCTGGCCGATGGCAGAATACAGCTGGCGCTGCTCCACCTTGTCGAGCGACGACTGTTGTGACGCCTGCATCTCACCCCTGCCGCAGGCTACGGCTCCTGATGAAACAAGGATTACCTGATAGCCGTGCTCCCTGAGCCATGCCACCTGATCGACAATGGCAGAGAGGCGCGTGACGTCAATCTTTCCATTCTCGCGGGTGAGTACATTGCTGCCTACTTTTACAACTATTCTTTTCATTGATTTCTCGTTGATGGCTTAAACTCTGTATATTTTCCTTCCAGTGATTCCAGGCCGACGATTCCGTCCGGATGATATACCACGATGAGACAGCGGCCTGCTTCTTCACAGCGCATCCAGATGTTGCCCATGCTGTCGATGTGAATGTTGTCGGCTTTCATCACGGTATAAGTTCTCATGTGACGTGGTATCTTGATGCCGGTGTTCATTTCCTTCTGCAGCAAGGGCTGACTGCCGGTTGTGTTGAACAAGGCAAAGATGTTGCCGTTGCTGTTGCTGCTGATCCAGGAGAAGCCGTTCTTTGCCTGTGACAGGCCGGCTGCGTTCATCTTGATATTGCTGAACGATGTGGCTGTAGTCCATTCAAATTTGTCGGCGGCAGTCTTGGCGATTTTGTTCTCTCCGACAAGGAAGATGCTGTCGCCTACCTGTTCGAGTTGTAAGGCACGGCCCTTGATCAGGCTGGAAAGCTCGGTCTCGCTTTGTCTTTCGTAACCGTTGGTGTCGCCGTTGTTGCGCATGACAGCTGCTTGGTAGGCATTCACGCCATAGAGGTCGCCCTTGTCGGTGACGGCATATTGTAACCACTCGTTGCCGCATTTCTTGATGACCTTGTTGTCGTCTTGCAGGTCATAGACCGTGATACTTTCGTCGCCATAGGCCAGATAACGACCGTTGGGCGAGAGTACGAAGGGTTTGGCAATTCCCGTGGACAACCACCCGTGCTCCACCTCGCCGATGAGGGGTGATGACTCTACGCTCTTGCCGTCGTATTTCACAATGCCCCGTCCGTCAACATCGAGGTAAAGGGTACCGTCGTGCACATTGAAAGCCTTGATATTGGGTCGGCTGCCACCTCCCTTTCCCTTGACGGCGGCATGGATGGCACCTGTCTGTTTGTTGACTGCGATGACGGCATTCTCGCTGTAGCTGTCCTGTATGACATAGACATTTTCGTCATCTTCTGCGAAAGGATAGTCGAAGTAGGCACCATGCTCAATGATGGCAAAGCGGGCATGGTTCTTGACACCTACAGGACCGTGCTCTTTAGGCTTTCTTTCCTTAGGCTTTGGTTCCTTGGGTTTCTCCTTTTGCACGGTATCCTTAGGTATAATCTCGATGGTAGAGTCGCAGAGTTGCAGTTTCATGTCCTTCCCTTTTCCTGTAACAGTGGCAGGACAGCCTTTGGGTGTCTTCTTCAGGTGGAAGTGTTTCTTGAAATAGTCAATCATGTCAACACGCTTGAACCGCTCGGCAGTCGTTTTCTGGTAGTCTGTAGCATTGGCCAGTTTGTCATTGGAAGAACCGAAGTTCTGAATCTCGGTCAGGGCTGTCAGAACCTGACCCAATGCTGCGACGTCGAAACTCACCGGATCCTTTGCTTCCGAATAGGAGAAGACTACCACAACAATCTTGTCGTAGGCTTCATCGTAATAACTGTACAGGTCGTAAACCTCCTCTATATTGGTTCCTGCCATCAGTGTCAGCAGTGAGTTGCTCATGTCCATCGTCCATGTGATGTGACCTCCCTCGTGCCCGTTGAACATGAGCTCTTCGGGCTTCGACTGTTTGATATAGTCATTAGAGTCACCGTGTGTGGTGTGGGCGATATGGGCATCGTCAAGCGCAGTGCCGACCTTGTCGCGCAAGGCTTCCCACATGGCTGCCCACAGACCAATCTGCGAACCTGCATAGGTAGCACCTGTCATGAGGGCGCCTTGTGCCGACTCCTGCCCGTCGAAGACAAACACGGTGGTGCGTGTCCTGCGTGCGAAGAAGAGGTCTGTGTAATATTGCATTTGGGGTGTCAGCCCTTCGATGTTGGTATCTCCCAGCACATATTTGCTTGACGACACCTGCATCATGCGTTGTTCAAGTCCTTTGATGACGTATTCGGGATAAGCCTCAATGGTCCCATCTACATCGTCGAAGTAGAAATAAGCCGTCTCTAACGTCTTACGACCGAAGTTCTCGGTTGTCTGCGCCCATGCACCGATGACGATACACAGCACGCCGATAGTCAAGCATAATAATCGTTTCATGGTGATATAGGTTTTAATGGGTTAGCTCTTTTGTTCGTCTCTTTGACGGATCTCAACACGACGTATCTTACCACTGATGGTTTTGGGCAATTCATCGACAAATTCGATGATACGTGGATATTTGTAGGGCGCAGTCGTCTTTTTTACGTGGTTCTGCAACTCCTTGATGAGGTCGTCACCGGCTTTATCCTTCCACTCCTTGCCCAGTACGACTGTGGCCTTGACTACCATA